>JAAXVE010000008.1 GCA_013335665.1 Candidatus Falkowiibacteriota bacterium | reverse complement strand
CGGCCGCGGACAACGATACCACCTTTGCCTGTTGCATAAGCGGTCAGGATGTCTTGCTTATTATAAATGATACCGCCGGTCGGAAAATCAGGTCCTTTGACAAACTGCGTCAAATCTTCGACCGTGGCGTCCGGATTATCGATTAAATGATTGATGGCTGCTACCAATTCGCGCAAGTTGTGCGGTGGGATATTGGTAGACATACCGACAGCGATACCCATGGTGCCGTTAAGCAACAGTTGCGGCAGTTTAGCAGGCATAACTCTCGGCTCTTTGTGCGAGCCATCGAAATTCGGAATAAAATCAACCGTATCCTTATCGATATCGTACATCGCTTCTTCAGCGATTGCAGCCAGCTTAGCCTCGGTGTAACGCATGGCAGCTGCGCCGTCACCGTCCATAGAACCGAAGTTTCCCTGACCCTTTACTAGCGGATAGCGCATCGAAAAATCCTGAGCCAAACGCACCATGGAATCATAAACAGCCGAATCGCCATGCGGATGATATTTACCTAAAACTTCACCGACGACAGTAGCTGACTTCCTGAACTTGGCGTTAGATTTCAAACCGATGCTCCACATGGCATACAAAATGCGACGATGGACCGGCTTAAGGCCGTCTCGCACATCGGGTAACGCACGCGAAACGATAACGCTCATGGCATAGTCCAAATATGATTTGCGCATCTCGTCGACTATCGGCTGCGGCTCAACCATGCCGAAAGCGGTCATCCCGCGTTCAGTAGCTACTTGGCTATTCGTAACTTGTTCTTGCTCATTGTCCGCTTCCTGTTCCGGACTTTTTTCTGATTTGGCTTGTTTGGCCATAGGGGTATTCTTAACTAAAAAAGACAAACCGGCATCCGTTTGACCGGGCTGGTTTGCAATATATTAATGTATTGTAAATCTGATTATTGAGGCAGCTCGGGGGTAGGTGTTGCAACTGTATTTGCCTGGCGCTCCAAGGACTTCACCGTCTCATTGATAACCTCCTGATCAAGAGGCGTGCTGGTAGATAAAACTCCCGTACTGGTGGCGCTTTCCATGGTTGTGGTCGCGGTAGAAGTCGCAAAAATATCCGTCGTCGTTGCAGTAGATGAAGCGTCAAGCTTGTCCAAACCCTGTCTAACCTGAGACATGGCATCATCAAAATCTTTGGCGACTTTCTTCAGATCGACTTGCTCGCTAGCCTGGGTTGGCTGCCCCTCTTGAAAGACTAAGCGCAGATTGAACATCCACAACCCGATTATTAAAACCATAAAGAAGGTCACCCCTGTCCACATAATCATCCGCTTTTCCTGATCTGATTTCAACATGCTTGGTTGCATAACCTGCTTATTTGCAGGCTGTGTTGGCAAATTTTCCTTTACCTGTAAAACCTCTTTTGCCGGTGCGGCCTGCGGTTGTAATGGCGCGACCGGCGCCTGCACTGCTTCCTTAGGCTTGATCGACACGGCTTCAGCCATTACCACCGGTTCTGTCTTGGCCTCGACCGGCTTCACTTTTCTTGGCCGGCCAACTTTCGCTTTGACAGTTGTTGTTTTTTCCTTTTTTACTGTTTTCTTTTCTTTTGTTGGGACGGCTTGCACCGTTTCTTCTTTTTTCCTCCTTGGCATATATATAATAATTTTCAATTTTCAATTCTCAGTTTTCGGGATTTTGCCGAAACGTCAAATTGAAAATCTTTTACGAAATTAAATACTTAAAATAACTAACTCCATATCCTCCTGAGGAAGATCCCTCTTGCTGATTTTCAACTTCTCTTCATAGCGCGGTTTAATTCCTAGTTCCTTAATAAACTTCTCTATGCCCTCCACTTCAGCTTTCAAGCCGTCAACCATATAATGCATCGGAATAACTATGCGCGGTTCAATCTGGCTCACTACTTCGACAGCCTTCTTAGCGTCGAGAGTATACTTGCCGCCAACAGGAATCATTAGAATGTCAGCGCCGACCAAACTTTCTAACTGCTTTGGCTCCAAAGTGGTTGCCAAGTCACCTAGATGTACTACGGTAATGTCATCCATATCTATGCGATACATGATTACTTTACCTCTTTCAGCACCTTTTTTCTCATCATGAAAAGCTTCAACTCCCTCTACCGACACATTTTTAGTCTCATACTCACCGGCCATGTCTATGACATAAGGCTCGTTCTTGATAGACTCGCGATTATTATGATCAGGATGGTCATGAGAGATAGTCAATATGTCTGCCTCGATTTTCGGCATCTTCAAACCTATTGAGTTGTCGTATGGGTCAGTAACCAGTGATACGCTGTCAGAGCCAGTCTTGTCCTGAATCTTAAAGCAGGATTGTCCAAACCAGGTAATTAGCATAGTGAAAAAATATTAGCGCCATCCGCCAGAAAACTGGACAAAAATCAAAAAAAATGGCTTAACTTAAACAAAATAAAACTACTTCTATTTTACTAGAAGTAGTCATATTTATCAAGGGTTAAGAAGCTTATCAAATAGTGCCGGATCTGATTTTTTTCAAAGCTTGAACGCGATCAAAGTAAACTTTTAAAGCCCTGGTTATCCCTGATTTTTCCCTCGCGGAAACATTGGGATCACGTAGCTTGTCCAGACCTATTCCAATATTCTTTTTTGTCGTCTCCGACAGGTCTAATTTCTGCTGTTCGAAATAACTTATCACCTCTTTCTTGTCCAAACTTGCCAACTGTTTTACGGCCAGCAGCTTGTTCGGTGAGCTGGCAACGCTATCAAGGGTTTTTTGATGCTCAGGTGAAATCTCAACCGATGTGGTCGTCGTCTTTTCAACAGCGGTCGTTGCGGCTTCATGATTGGGTGTTTCGGTTGTCGGCTGTTTATCCAACACTTCTGTCTTGTGATCAGTAAGTACTTTGCCAGCCTCCCCTGTTTGGTCAGTCGCTCCGCTACCTTTGGGCAATTCATCTTTGTCAACGAAGGGTGGTAAGGTATTCTGTCGGCCAGCGCCAGGATATCCTCCTTTTTCATCGAACGAAACAGTGTGTAAACCTTGCTCGTTCAAAGCGTCAATGTTCTTAATGTTATAAGTCAACTCCCTCAACGTGTGAGGATTAATCCTGTTTACTGGGTGGCCATTAATCACTCCAAGTTGCCCGCGCCAATAATCCCATCGCCCCATTCCAAGAAAACTTCTAGGCTGCATAATTCCGACCTTGTCTCGAGTAAAATAGACATCAACAGTTATCTTATTATCGATTCTTAGGTCCTTAGCAATAATAACGCCGTCCCCCCTCTGAATCAACTGGAAAGTGGCATGGCGATGGCCAGTCATGCCCATTAATTCAACTAAACCTTCTCTAACCCTATCTTCAGAACCGCCTCCATATACCTTAAGATAACCAACGCTTCGATCAGTGTAGCCGGCTATTTCTTTTGGCATGTCCTGATATGCTTTATATAAGGCATTGCTGTATTCTATTTTTGAACCATTGCTGAAGGTTTTATCAGCCAATGAAAAGAATCCGTTTGCTTCATCGCCAGACTTGATTTCATCAAGATGACCTCTCCAAAAATCAAGTTTAGCCCTCTCTTCAAGCGAGATGCCGTCACCCAATTTAATACCAGCTTTTGCAGCCTCCGCCTCACTTATCAACAAATTACCCTTATCATCTACACCAACAATTCCCTTGTATTCAGCAGCGATTCGAGCAGTTTGTTCGGCATCTGCTGGATTTTCAACTGTATGAGGGTTGATTGTTTCGGGCCTGATTGCCCCGCCGTCATTCCCGTTTAGCTGCTCAGTAGCATTTCCGTGATGGCCTCCTGATAAATTATCATGATTGACAGCGCCACCACTCGACTCTCCATTTCCGTCTTTACCGTAAATGTACTCATATTTTTCATGATCGGTGCCCTCGAATGCCTGTTTACCATGCGTCTCCTGAATGACAAAATCGCTACCTGGTTTTTCCTGAACCATCTCGTTCACCTTAAACTCGCCTGATTTCTGATCATACTCCAACTCATAACCCGCATGACCGATAGCACTTGAGCCCAAACGAATTTCTCTACCAGTCTCTTTGTCCCAATAGCCGTTTTCACTACCGACTTTTTCAGCAATGCGCGTGGCATACTGGCTAGCGGTTTCTTTGCCGCCTTCCTTGTAACCAAAAGCTTCGGGATCTTCGACAATTTGGCGTTTCAAAACCCTGATAATGCCGTCACCCTTCTTTACGATCGCTGAATCAGCCATGTCTTTACCCCGCTTAAATTCTTCAGACACTTCTTTTTCAGAGGCATTTGGAGCCTCGACGGTCTTGGGAGCAGATGCACTTGACGGCGTTTTTGAATTTTCTAAAGACTTTGCGCTACTAGCGCCTGCTGTTGTCTTGGCTGATTCCAACGGCTTCGCAGTTCCGGCACTTGCTGGTGCTTTGCCAGCGGATCTATTTTTAAAAGTAGTATCGCTTTTCATTTCGCTACTGCTCTCGGGAGGCGTCTTGCCCTTGGCCCCGAGCTCAGGCTGTTGCGGTCCTGTTTTTTGAACAGTAGTTGTACCGTCTTTTTCCTTAACAAGTATCTTAGGAGGCAATTCAGCTGCTCCCGCTGCCCTTGGTCCAGTAGCAATATTAGGTTTTTGTACTTCGCTGCCATGGGTCAAATAATGCCCGATATTTTCTGCTTCGGTTACAACGCTATGTGTAAAATCCTGAATCCACGCTTGAATTTCTGGCAAATGTTGATAGACGCGATAAACTGAGTCGATCATCATTAAACTGGCAGTCAACTTTCCACCTTGTTCAACCTTCTTACCTAAATAAGCCATCGTATCAACCATACCCTGATCTGCCACCATGCGATCCATGTCTCGCAAAAACTTCTCGTTACTTATCAATATACGCTGGATCTTTACTGACTTTTCTTCAGGGCTAATTTCCAATGCTTCAATCTTGGCGATCTTCTCATTCAACTTTTCAACACTCGCCTTGACGCGAGGATAAATTAAAGCTTCCATGAATTTTAAGCCAACGCCATCAATCCTGTTTAGGCGCTCTTTGAGGTCATTTGGCAAACCTTCTTTATAAGCGGTGTCCATCTTACCCTTTGCCAGCTTCAGATTTGCTTCATTCAACGTGCCGTCCGGATTAGTAATTTTTATTTCGGCTATGCCTGCCTTTTCATATATAGCCTCAGCCTCGGCGGCGGCACGTACTATATTCTCGTCGAATGGGTCGTATTTATCACCCTCTTTTTGTTTGATACGGTTCTTATCTATCAATTCTTCATTCATCAAACGTGTTTCTTTACCAGCCTCAGCCGCGCGACCGACAAGCAAGGCTGTAGTGGTGACATGCCTGAAGGGATTCAAGGTGCGAGCCGTACCTGTCTGGATCGCATCGACCAATACACGTCCGACGCGCATCATGTTACCGCCCAAGCTGATCATGCCTGTACCTTTGCTGATCACACCCTTCTCCTGATTTTCCCTCGCCTTCTTGGCGCGCTCGGCATCATCATAGTAAGTTTTGGAGTAAGCAGACAGATAGCGTCCGAGGAACGACTTCTTTTCTTCTTCGGTTTTGGCACGATTCAGCGTGGCAAACATCTTGCCCATGAAATTACCTTTCATCTCCTGCGACATGTAGCCCAGATCGGCGATAAAATCAATTACTCCTTTCTTATGCTCCGACGACATTCTACTTATTTCCTCCAACTGTTCCAACACCATTGCCTCCTCAGTAGTTTCGGCCATTGCCTCCGTCTTCTCTGGCGCATTCGCAGCGGATTCTTCCTCCATACTACTGCCCAAATCTTCAAGCTCTTGTTTAAGCATTTCTAACTGACTCTCTATTTCAGTTGCATCGCGCACATGTTCACGCCTGACTTTCTGCTTATTTTCAGTATTAGCCGACTCCTCCCGATGCCACAGCAACTCGTTTTGCAGATTTCTTATTCTCTTTTTTATTCCGGCAATCTTTTCAAGATAGTCATTTGCCGCAGCCTCCATGCTGTTGGCACCTTCACTTGAGGATACAGAATCATCGGCCGGTTGTATTATTTCTGCTGCAGGAACGGCACCTGTGGCATCGTCCAGGCCAATCTCTTCTTCCAGTCTCTTTATTTCAGAAATAACAAGAGCCAGTTCTTTCCCGGCGGAGCGATGCTGCTCTTGCAAACCTTTCTTCGCAGGATCTCTGCGCTTCAACAAACTAATTTTATCATTCAGGCCAGTTTGCTTTTTGTAAAGTTCTTCGTATTTATCATGACTTTTTTTCAACTCATTCTTGAGCTGATCAATTTTTGCCTGACGAGCTTTATCTGCTTCATTTTTAGCTGTCTTAAATGCTGCCATTTCCACATTTTTCGCCGCAGCCACGTCTTCCAACCGCTTGGACAGATCATCTATCTCTTGCCTGTTCTCTTGATAAACGTCATAGAGCTCTTTGCTAAGATTCATATGATTTGTCGCCAGCTCGCCAAGCGAAAAGGGATAAATAACAAGGTCATCTTCCAGTGGTTTATTTGGGTCGACCCCCTCAACCTGTTTAATACGATCCTTGAGCGATTTTATCTCAGCATAAACCAGCTCCTTAGCTTTAACTTTTTTAGCTTCATTCTCATTGGCGCCGCAATACTGTTCTTCCAACTCATTGATGCGCACTGAATTCAACTGATCGAACAAGCTTATTTTTTCCTTTAGCTCCGCTAACTGCTCATCAACCGGGTCGAAGCCGTTATCGACATTACCCAAAGCAACCTCCTGCGCATCGCTGAAACCGCTTTTTTCCTTGTCTGTAGCCTCTAGATGCAAGGCGAGGTATTCACTCAATTTATTTGAAGCCTTCGCGCTAGTCGATCTCATGATTTTTAAATTGCTTGCCAGCAAAGACCTCAACGATTTGATATGCTCACTATTTAGAGAGGCCAGAAACGGGTCTTTTTCGCCAGCAGCCATCGTTTCTGCTTTTTTTGAGATTGATGACTCAAATTCAGCGTCCTTCTCTGATACTTGTTTATATAGCAAGTCGACTTGCTCCTTTAATTCAGTAAGCTTCTCTTCCAATTTTGCCACGTCGAAATTTTCAGGTCCATTTTCCTGAGAATTTTCGCCTTGTCCGGCTGCATTGTCTTCTATATCGTTGACCGGCGCATCGACATTATCAGGCTGAACCATAGGGAAATCTTCTGGGCTTCCCGCGGTTGCCTTTGCCTTTTTTGAGGATTTTCTTCCCCCGCTCTTCTTCGCCATCTAGATTTTTTTATGATTTACTACTTTGAAAACAAGCGATCAAAATCGTCATCATCCAAGTGATTAGACTTTTTCTTTGTCGCTTCTTTATTGTTTTTTTTCACAGGTCTTTCAGGAACCTTCTCTTCATCGACATCTTCTTCCGCTTCTTCATCTTCTGACTCTTCAACTTCTTCCTCATTATCAGAAGCTTCATCGTCGTTTTCTTCAACTTCTTCATTATTATCTTCTTCGTCCGTTTCCTCCACCTCATCCTCCGGTTCCATCTCCTCTTCATCCGGAAGATAACTATCTGGAGCCTCGGCCTCGTCGCGGTTGTGTAGGCTAACTCCTGAGACCCCCTCGTCGATCATGGCCTCATATTGCTCTTTACTGATGATTATTTCACGAGGCTTGTTGCCGTTAGCCGGACCTATTACACCGATATCTTCAAGCTGATCCAGTATCTTTGCGGCACGGCCATAGCCAACCGACAGACGACGCTGCAAAAGTGAAGTCGCGGCTTTGCCAGAATTGATCACAATCTCCTTTGCTTCCTCTAAAAGCTCGTCATAATCTCCATCCATCTGACCGCCCATGCCATGCCCCATAGATCCGACCATTTTCTGCCTCTCAGTAATACACTCGATGTATTGCGGCTCACCAGCATTATTTTTGACGACGCGAATAATCTTGTTGATTTCAGTTTCTGACAAATATGCGCCTTGGATGCGTTTCGGCTTCGGACTCTCGGCAGTCAAGAATAGCATATCTCCTTTTCCTAAAAGTTTTTCCGCACCCTGGTGATCAAGAATAGTACGCGAATCAATATTAGAGCTGACCGCAAAAGCGATGCGAGCTGGCATGTTAGCCTTGATCAAGCCGGTAATAATATCGGCACTCGGACGTTGTGTCGCCAGAATCAAATGAATGCCGGCCGCACGTGACATCTGCAGAAGTCTGACCAGGCTTCCCTCAATTTCCTTGCGCGCCAACAGCATCAAATCAGCCAACTCATCAATAATTACAACAATATAAGGCATCTTCTGCTTGCTGGTCTGGTTATATGTCTGGATATTCTTATTGTGATTCTCCTTCATCAGATCCAAGCGGCGATCCATCTCGTTCAAACACCATTTTAAAGCGTTTACTGTCTTAGGCACGTCGGTAATTACAGGGGCGAGCAAGTGCGGGATGCCATCATAAACCGGCAATTCGACTCGTTTAGGATCGATCATGATGAAGCGCAAGTTATCAGGATTATTCTGATAAAGTAGGCCCATGATCATCGAATTGATGCCAACGGATTTACCAGACTTAGTTTGACCGGCAACTAGCAAGTGAGGCGTCTCGGTCAGGTCGTAAATTATGGATCGGCCAGAAACATCTTTACCCAAAGCCAGCATCATATTATTCTTACGCCCCTCAAACTCTTCTGACAATAATATCTCACGCAAACCAACGATTGCGTTGGACTGGTTTGGCACTTCGATGCCAACCAGTGATCTGCCAGCGATCGGAGCTTCGAGTCTGATAGTCTTGCCGTCAAGCGCATACGACAGGTTCTGGTGCAGCTCTGTGATGCGTGAAAGCTTTACGCCTTCTGCTGGCTTCAATGTGTATCGCGTAACAGTCGGGCCGACTTCGGCGTCACCCATCTCGACAGGAATTCCAAAATTTTCCAAAGTCTGACGGATTAATTCCTTATTAGCCTTAATGTCGCCACTAACCGCTTTGCCTGTTTTATTTGAGAGCATGTCTATTGGAAAGTCTATGTCGATATGGGTCGGCTTCCAAATATTTTCTGGTTTGGCAGGCTTAGCATTTGTTCGGCTCGGCGCCACGAAAGCCGGAACAGGCTTCTTCTGAAAATCATCCTCATCCTCTTCATCGACCTCTTCCTCGGATTCATCATTTTCCTCCTCACCCTCCTCTTCGTTTTCTTCCTCTTCATCGCCCTCTTCTTCCTCGCTACCATCTTCGCTCTCCTCTTCCTCGTCATTACCTTCTTCTTCCTCTTCTTCCTGATCCTTACGAGAAAATTTGCCGATCAGCCAATTTATTGGGAAAAAAATCTTGCCGACAAAGGTGTCGCGACCAAACATGCCATTCAAAGTTTTATTAAATAGCAACATTAAGGAAATCAGAAACAAACCGATTAACAGGATCAAGGCTGGCCAGTAGCCAAACAGCTTGGAAAAAATTGAAGTCAGCCAAAACCCAAGATAACCGCCACCTTCACCCAAATCCACAGTTCGCTCCCACATCTCCTGTGCAACCATGTAGTGCAAAAAGGACTCGATGGTTATAAACGACAAAAAAAGCCCCAGATAGGTCGCACCCTTAATGCCAGGACCTTCTTGGCGGTGCAAGTTCCAGCCCCAAAAAAATAAAGAGGCCGGAAAAACCCATTTTCCCCAACCGAATAAGTAAATCTGTAAATGGGCCAACTGTTGACCAACTAAGCCACCAAGATCGAATAAGCCAAATAAGCTTATGAAACCAAACGTTATTATAACAACTGCCCAGATATTTTTTTTAGTTTCTGGATCAAGATCCATCTCCGGCAATTTAAAAATATTCGACAATCCCCCTCCGGACCATCCCTGTTTTTTTCTTCTTCCCATAACAAATAATAAGTGAATTGGATGTGTGTATTTTACCATAAAACGGCTCAAATTCCAAAATACAAAAAAACAGGCTTTGAAGCCTGTTTTGACTTTTTCTATTGCAAATCTTAGTCATCCTCCCATTCTTCCCCTTGCACCTGTTGCGCAGCCGACTGAGCTTGTGTTGCGTTATTGTTTATAGTTTGAGTTGTTGCCTGCTGGCCCAACGTTCCAACATAAAATTTAGCCAACAACCCCCAGGCAAAACCGGAGTGGGCATGACCGCCGTTCGTGCCAGAAAAAGTTGCTGTTGCATCTGCACCGCAATAAGGCGTAATCGCTCCCGACCCAGCCGGATGTTTGCTTAAATAGCCAGTCACATCATATGCCTTTCCTGAAACAATCAACCAACAATTCGAAGCTGAGTTGTGTTTTGCAGCCTCTGCGGCGGTCAAACTGACCTGATTAACTGGCGCACTGGCCACTGGTGGGGCTTTGACAACCTTGGGAGGCGTAGCAGTTGTGGGAGAAGACTTAGTCGGCGTGCCAGCTTTACCATTGCTTGCAGAAGACGCAACTGCTGACGTGGTCTTACTAGTAACAGATATCTTCTGGTTTAAATCACCAACATAATAATTTCCTAAGAGCTTCCATGCAAAAGAAGAATGATTACTACCTTGTCCTCCTTTGGTTGAAAAAGCATCTGTTCCATCCTTTCCACATGATGGAACAATAACCTCAGCCCCTGCTGGGTGCTGATTCATATAACTGCTTACATCGTAGATTTTGCCACTGACAATCATCCAACAATCCTTTTGCGTATTATGTTTTGCCACCAGACTCGCCGACAAAACAATCTCTTTAACCGGAACAGCACTAGTTGTAGAGGCGACCGACGCGGCAACAGCCTGTAAATCTGTAGCTGCAATCGAGCCGGCTTGAATGCCACTGGCATTCTGGCTAATAGTACTTTGCTGTTTAGAAACCAAAAACCCAGCAATAAAAATGCCTGTCAAAAAAGAAGCGAAAAGGAAAAGTGCAAAAGTGACTATTTTTTTCATCATATATTTATAGCATGGCAAATTCTTCAGAATGCACGGCATTCTTAGGAATATTGCTGTCAATTAACTGCTTTTTAATAGTACTCATCATGGCAACTGGACCACATAAGAAATAATCTCTACTTTCTATACCACCAATGATTTCTCCTATTTTTTGCACAGAAATCTTACCCGAATCAGCAGAATAAAAAGGGTGCAACCTGAACCAGGGCCTGCTGTCAGCAATACTCTTTAATTCGTCAATAAACACAGCTTCGCTTTCATTTTTTGTACAATAGAACAAATCGATGTCATGCTCTGACTTATCTGGAAGGCTACGTGCCATACTTAAAAAAGGCGTAACACCAATTCCTCCTGCAACCCAAACCTGTTTTTTATTCTGAGAATTCAGATATGAAAATACACCGAATGGTCCTTCGATCTTAGCTAAAGTGCCAACCCTCAAAGCCCCTATGCCAGCAGTATAGTCTCCCAACTTCTTAACTGTAATAGTGAGATCTCCTTCAGCAGAGCTGATGGTAAAAGGATGAATTTCTTTAAACCCTGGCTGGTCAAAGCTGATAAAGACAAACTGGCCTGGCATGTATGCTATGGGCTGTGAATCTGGTCTAAGAACAACCTCGTTAACAGAAGGGCTTATCTGGTTTATTGCTACAATTTTATACTTTTTGACTGGCACCAACCAAGGGTAAAACGCTGAACGATAAAAAGCAGCTATCAGCGCTGCCACAGATAAAGCAAGCATGTACATCCTCAATGGCATACTTTGGCTTGTATCGCTATATATAAAGACTAAATGCAAAGTGGCCAAAAAATAAGCCAATCCTAAGAATTTATGAGACAATTTCCAAATCTGATAAGGGAGTTTTACGTAAAACGTCATCCCCAATAAAACTAACATGAGGACCAAAGATGCACGACCATATATTAATGGCAGGCTTGCATTTGCAAATAAAAACTGCGCCGCTAACTCCCACGAAGTCTGACCATATTTTATTGCGAGAAATATAGGATGCGAAAGCAATAAGACAAAACTTATCGCGCCTATTTGATGATGCTTTATATAGGCAACATTCATGCCTTTAAAGAAATTTTCAAGCCATTTCGGTCGTGCTGCCAATATCAAATTCAAGCCGAACATGGACATGCCCACTAAGGCACCCACCTGTCCCAGACTTGTCATAGTAGCGGAAAAATCAACAAACCTATCAGCCAAAGGTTTCATAAACGCCCAGATAACTGCAGGAATTACAGATAATATCGACACAATAATTATCCCGATTTTATTTTTCATACTATTCATATTATAAAATCTTTCTATCATATCACTTATATAATCAATCTAAGGCTGAAAAAAGTAAAGCCCCGAATTGATGCTAAAACGGGGCCCAAAGCCATGAGGCTTACTTGAAACAATCATATATGACGAATCTACTACCGACATCGTCAATACACGATCGCACTGATATAAAAGAGGATATCTCTGTTCCTAGCAACTGACTAAGTTTTTTTAACTCGAAAATTCCAGGAAAAAGCGGATCGACCCCTGAAACAAGTATGATGCCATCATGAAGCTGGTAGGCCTGGGAAAGCAAATTCAAAACTGCCTCCTCGTCATCGAAGCGATTGCCATAAATATCAGAAGACAATGTTGGTGCGGCCTTTATCTTACAAAAAAGCATTGCAGATGTTACCAAGGCAAAGTCTTGGCAAAATTCTGTCTTAGGGTAATAAATCGCACACCTATGCCTTGGGATCTTTATCATATCCATTAGCTTGCATGCCGTTTGTGTTAGCCGATTGGCAATTATGCCGTCAGTAACGACTTTACTAGGCAATTCTATCGGCTGAACTATGACAATCTGCTTGGAAATCACATTTTGATTCATTACAGTCTCCTCCAATAAATTGAATGAACACATCGCCAAACTATAAACTAAAATGCCATTTTTGTCAATTATTTTAAGCTAAACCCAGACATCCACATAACTCAACATGAGTCAAAATATTCATAAAAAAATCCCTAGGGTTTCCCCCAGGGATTAATTTGCATTACCACAATATTACGATAGGTCTTATAGTCCGACTTCAATTTTGGCAGGCGATATCTGCCAGCAAAAGACACGTAAAAACGCATGAATAAAAAACTGAATGTTGACATTGTCTAAATAGCGCTACCTAGTTGTTGCCTTTTTGCGGAAATGGAAATAATAGAAAATGCGCTTAGCTACCTCGACCAATCCGAGATAAACCAGCACATAACTGGCAATAACCAACATAATATCAAAGCGCAACCTGGCCAGCTGCATCCATTCGCCGAGAATGGTGTATTGTGCCCCCCAAGCGATTGCCACCACCGCTATTGTTGACAATAAAAGCGCGCGGCTAGGTCGGCTCTGGACGAAAGGCAGCTTCTTCGTACGTATAATATAAACCACGAAGACTTGGGTGGCGATCGATTCGATCAGCCAGCCTGTCTGAAATTCATGCTGCCCTAACGAATAGACATAATACAAAAGATAGAAGGTTAGGAAATCAAAAATCGAACTAATCAGGCCAAAGACGATCATGTACTTGCGAATAAATTTCAGATCCCAATGCGCAGGCCGCAGCAGTTCGTCTTCATCCACAGCATCAGAAGGCAATGCGAATTGCGACATGTCGTACAACAAATTATTGAACAAAATTTGTGCAGGCAACATCGGCAGAAATGGCAGAAAAGTGACCGCCCCCATCATCGAAAACATATTGCCAAAATTCGAAGACATTCCCATTAATACGTACTTCATGGTGTTATGAAAAGTTTTTCTGCCTTCCAATACGCCATCCTTCAAAGTATTCAAACTCTTTTCCATCAAAATTATATCCGCAGTATCTTTGGCAATGTCTACTGCGTTATTGACCGAGACACCAACGTCTGCGGCGCGCAAAGCTGGAGCATCATTTATTCCATCACCCATGTACCCAACCACCTTGCCTTGCTTTTTTAATATGGATATTATTCTTTCCTTCTGCTCAGGCGTTACGCGAGCGAATACATTAGCCTCTAGAGCGCGCCGCGTCAACTCCATGTCGTTCATCGCTGACATCTCTTTGCCTGTAAGTAAGTTTTTGATTGGCAAACCGATATCGCCGCAGATTTTTTTGGTCAGAAGATCATTATCACCAGTCAATATTTTTATTTCGATACCTAATCGTTCCAACTCCTCAATGGTTTGTTTAACACCCTCTTTTGGTGGGTCAAGAAATGCCAAAAAGCCAAGAAAGATCATTTCTTGTTCTTCAGTCTTCTCGTAAGAAACTGCCTGTGAAGATGGTAAATCTTTATAACATATCGCAAGCACTCGGAAACCGCCGGCACTCAAGCTGCTGAACTTATCTTCTATTTCCTGATAACGGCTCTTTAAACTACCCATCTCTCCGGCCAACTCGTATTTAGTGCAAACTTTCAAAACTTCTTCGGGTGCACCCTTGGTTATAAGAATTCTTTTGCCAGATAATTCCACAACCATAGAACTTCGTTTGCGCTGGAAGTCATATGGAATCTCGTCTATCTTCTGATACTGACTAACATCGATATCCTTAAACTCATTAATCGCGCCATCAAGCGGATTTTCCACACCGGTATGAAAATGGCTCGACAAATGCCCCATTTTCAGCACTACCTCTGACTCGTTCTCCAAAAAATCAATGCATTTAACCAAAGCGATATGATCCTGAGTCAAAGTGCCAGTCTTGTCGGTGCATAAAATGTCCATGCTGCCAAAATTCTCAATTGAAGCCAATTGTTTAACCACCACATTCTTTTTAGCCATTAGTTGGGAACCTTTTGAAAGACAGACGGTCACGATGGCTGGCAGCATGTCAGGTGTAACGCCGATTGTAATCGCTAAAGCGAAGGTAAAAGCTTCCAAAACCACAGCTGTAGTCAGA
>JAAXVE010000007.1:2599-14845 GCA_013335665.1 Candidatus Falkowiibacteriota bacterium | reverse complement strand
ATTAACTCTATTTATCGATGCTTGATTGTCTAGAGGATAAGCCCCACTTCCGGCGGCAGCGCTCTGCATTAAAGAATCCTTCTCGGTCGCAGCTTCTTGCGAAATATCCGGCACCGCCGTTTGATCTGTTGCTGGTGTCTCAGCCGGAACGTCCAAAGATGAGTTGGTAGGGCTCTCCGCCAAACTCCCCGTATCAACGCTCATATTTGTGGGACTAGATTGATTCGTGTCAACGATCTGTGCATCTGTTCTAATAGTGTCCGCCGTTCCGCTTGTTTCAGCCAAGGCCGAAGAAAGAGGGACTGCTATGGAGTTGCAAATTAGTAAAGCAATGAGATGCCCCGTTATGATTTTATTTATTTTCATAAGGATTAATTATTTTTGCCAACGCCGACAACCGGCAAGAAAATAAAAAAAGCCAGACAAAGGCTGGCAATTCGCATTACTGACTTAAGGCTGGCAATTTCAGCCAACCTCTTTAAACGGGAAACGATTGTTTTGCGCATAGGCTTTTATTAATATTCGATATAGTAATAAAACTTCTACTAAAAAATCGCTTACAATCAACTATACACAGCTTAACAGAAATGAGACAAGCTTTAAAGGAGGGGGGTAAATATCGCATAAGTATTTAATGAAACCGCAAAACACACCACCCACCCCACTAAAAAGCTAATTTAACACCGAAAAACACCGAATATTAAACAAAAAAACAGGCATTATGCCTGTTTTTTTGTTTTTGGTGCGCCCACAAGGACTCGAAGGGGTTAAACCCCACGCCGCCGAAAAGTGTTTATGACCATCAATTTTTAAATCTACCTCTATCAATTAATTGATTCGTTTTTAAACCTTCCTTGTTCTAGGTTCTCTCAACTGTAAACGCACCAATAAAAATACCCACCAAATGGCGGGTATTTTTATTGGTGCGCCCACAAGGACTCGAACCTTGGACCTTATCCTTAAAAGGGATCTGCTCTACCGACTGAGCTATGGGCGCATATATGATTCGCCTTCGCTGAAGCTTTGGCGTAATAAGGCAAAAATAAAACTGCGGTTAGGCAGAATTATCTTAATTATCTGTATACTAACAGGAATCAACAGTTTTTGCAAGAGGGACGCCCTGTTAGTAAAATAGTGGAGGAAAAGTGGAAAATTATCCCTTGCTAAATCAGCCCCGAGCCGTTAAGATAACCCATATGAGCAACCAGGTCGTAGGTAAATTACCACCGCAAAGCATCGAAACTGAACAGTCCCTTCTGGGCTGTCTTTTGATTGACAAAGACGCCATGATTAAGGTGGCTGATTTTTTGCAGCCTAACGACTTCTATAAAGAAAGCCACGAACTGATTTTTGAGTCGATGAAGGAGCTTTACTCGCGGCAAGAACCGATCGATATCCTCACCCTTTCAAGCCGTTTGATGGATAAAGGCCACTTGGAGGCTATCGGCGGCCGCGGCTATCTTGCGGAAATCTCCAATGCTGTCGCCACCTCCTCACATGTCGTCTTCTATGCCAATATCGTCCAACGCAAAGCGACATTGCGACGCCTTTTGAATGTCGCTGCGCAATTGTCAGAGATGGGCTATACCGAAGAAGAAGATATCGAACAAATTCTTGACCAGGCAGAACAGAAATTATTTTCCGTATCGCAAAAATTTACCAAAAACGCTTTTGCGCCGATCGACACCCTCTTGGCTGACGCCTTCGAACGTATCGACGAGCTGCACCGCCAAGGCGGCAAACTACGCGGACTCTCGACCGGCTTCACAGATTTGGATGAGCTCTTGGGCGGTTTTCATAGATCAGACCTGCTTATTTTGGCAGCACGTCCCTCAGTCGGCAAGACTTCATTCGCTCTTGATCTGGCCCGTTTGATTTCCCTTAAGAACAAAGTTAGTGTCGGCGTCTTCTCATTGGAAATGAGTAAGGAACAATTAGTCGACCGCATGCTTTGCGCCCAGGCCAGTGTCGGCCTATGGAAGATGCGCACCGGCCGCTTGTCAGACCAAGGTGAAGACAATGATTTTACCAAGATCGGCCAAGCTATGGGCGAATTGTCAGAGGCTAAAATCTATATCGACGATTCTTCCAGTTCGGGGATCATGGACATCCGCACCAAGTGCCGCCGCCTTCAGATGGAAAAGGGTCTTGATTTCGTCGTTATCGACTACTTGCAGCTGATGGAAGGCCGCGGCAAATACTCTGACAATCGCGTGCAGGAAGTCTCGGAGATTTCACGCGGTCTTAAGGGCTTAGCCCGCGAGCTGAACATCCCTGTGCTGGCCCTATCACAGCTCTCTCGAACCGTCGAACAATCTACACCAGCCATTCCTAAGCTCGCCCACTTGCGCGAATCAGGTTCGATTGAGCAAGATGCCGATATCGTCATGTTCATCTATCGCAAGGCTGCTGATCGAAATTACCGCCGGGAAGACCTATCCGAGTTCGACCTGCACAGCGCCGAGGTGCATATCGCAAAACACAGAAACGGCCCGACTGGCAAAGTAGATCTCTACTTCGATACCGACACGGCCGACTTCAAAAATCTCGACACCCGCCACGATGCTCCTCCAAGTTTTTAACTTTTAAAATAGCGCTCAATAAAACCAGGTATTACCTGGTTTTATTTTTTTAAAAACTATTTCTTAGCTAGATCAATGACATGTTTTGAAAAATACTTCCCAATCTTCTCAACTTCACCCATCACCAGCGCGACCTTCGCCTCATCCAGAAACCAGTTGTCCGCGCTGACATTTCTGTCATCCAATACTGGACAGACGATGAACTCAATATCCCGGGGAAAGACTGTCTGATATGTAAGCAATGCACGCCTGGCACCATGCCGTTTGCAGACAAGAATCGCTTTCTTAACCTTGATGTCTGACTGCCCAATTGTTTGCAGCGACAAGGTTGCATTGTCAAAAGTGTGGAGAGCCTTATCCTCTTTCAAGATTGCCGCTTCGGGCACACCTTGCTCCAATGCGATCGCCCGCATATATTCCCACTCGCTATTCCAATCAGAAACCCCTGTCTCGCGTTCTTTGGCAAGCTTAGGGCCAACACCTCCCGAAGGCAGGATGTATGGGGCCAAGCCTTGCTTATATAATTCAACTGCTTTATCTATCAACTGAGGCCTTAGTGCTCCAGGAATCAAAATAATGTCAGCTAACACTGGCTCGTCTTCAAAAAAAATAAAATCAGTTATGCAATCAAGTAGTGTTGGCATTTTACTTCTTAAAAATATGATCCTTAATTAATTCAAGCGCTTCCATGTCATGGTCGGACAGTCCCAACTTTTCGAGCTCCGCATAATTATTCCAATCCATTCCCTGTCCTTCACCCAAGATCAATTCCTTGGATACGTCATACTCTTCGGTAAAAACGTATTTGCAGCTTTCAAAGCCGCCCCAGGAAAAACGCTGTTCCAAAACCAACCTTGGATTATCAAGCACATAGCTCAACTCTTCAAGCGACTCACGCCTGACTGCTTGTTCAGGAGTTTCGCCAGCCTCAATACCTCCGCCAAAAAACGCCCAGCAGTTCGGAGATCTTTTAGCATCTGCAGAGCGATGCTGGAGCAAGATTTTTCCTTCCTTATCGTAAAGGAGTATAACCGAGACATCTCTGGGTTCATACTGTCCACTGCGCTGCTTACCGTATTCTTCGATTGCTGCGTCAACAAAAATTCGATCTTTTTCTTTCATTTGTTCTGAAAGATCTGCATACGCAAGTTTGCATTCTTCCCTTGCTCTGTCGCAATTACGTTTCAGCCATTCCTTATGGACTATTTCCGAGGCTTGCTCGACAAAATCTTTGTCCAATGGTTTGCCGGCTGCTACTGCCGCCAATAAAGCATCGACAGCTTCTTTGGCGCCGTACCATCTCTCTTTCTGCCAATCGGTAGGAACATCATAATATCTCAATTTGGCTAAATCGGACTGATCTGTTCCATGCTTCTTTATCCAGGCCTCGTCTTTCGTCGTTTTCATTCTTGAACCATTATTGTCCCGACTGTAAATCTCACGGAATTTTTCATGGGCGAGATCAGCCACGTTTTCAACGAATACATCGTAATTTTTAATATTATCGCTCATATTCTTGCAGCAGGCACAGAACTTCATCGACTGCTTCGATATTGTTGTTAGTTTGCCTTAATTCATTCAAGTCGACCCAGCGCGGCTTTTCCGATTCCTCGTCGTCAACACTGTCATCGCTCAGAAGGTCCAAGGTTAAAGCCTTGCACTCATAGAAGAAGCTGAGCATGTGATAAGCCTCATCATGCGGATCGTAATAAAAAAACTGTTCCTTGAAGTGGATCAGTTTCCCAATTTCAATTTCAAGTCCCACTTCCTCCCTAACTTCGCGCCGTAAAGCTTCGGGCAAAGTCTCACCGATATTCTGTCCGCCACCCGGGAAAAAATACTTGCCATTACTCTTGGTGTTTAGCATCAATATCCTGCCCTCATTAACAATAACCGCATAAACAGACGGCCTAAAAACCAACTTGTCTTCGGCAATCATCACTTTGCCGCCTTTTATTGAATTACACTCTATCATATACGAATTTATGCTTATTATTAGACAAAATCAACGCGATCATGTCGCGTTGCCCCACCTTATTTAATCATAAGCTCAAATCCATAAAAATAAAAGTATCCACTATTTCTCTGTAAAAAGCCGTAATTTTATATTATTTAATATTAGCTAAATTTAGTCATAAAACGCATTCCACAATAAAACTTAGACAGCTCCGTATTGACAAAATGTCAATTTAATGCTATTATATAATATTAATTTATTTCCAAGAAACAAAAAGAGCTGTACAAAAACAGCTCAAAATCACACAACCTGGAGGAAAAAATGAAAAACGCTATTTTGAAACTCGGTAAAGGGATCTTTATCACGGCCGCCACCTTATCAGCAACATCGTTCATTGGAATGAGCTTTTTCCTCATCGGTGTTGGATTCAGCACCGGCCAGTTTTAAAAAGGGTGATTACGCCCACTGCTTCACATAGGGAATGCGCTTCGGCTCATTCCCTACTTTCTTTTCCCCATTTCGCTCGACTCTAATCTAAAACAATGTCGAACGAATCCAGCAGACCCAACACTTCGGGATAAGAAAACTTGGCTTTCTTAATCTTGTTCTGCGTCGGATCAATGAAGTAGCTTCTGGCTCCGGAAAAATCCGCTTTATCCAAAACCGTGTTATGGAACTTGCTTCCCTGCAAATCCGAGCCGGAGAAGTCGGTCTCTGCCATATTAGCGTTTATGAAATCCGTCTCCCTGATCGTGCACTGAATAAACTTGCCGCGCCGTATTTCCAATTTACTGAAGCTGCACAGCTCAATCAGACACTTCCTAAATGACCATTCGATTAAGAGCGTACTCACCGTCGAAAAATCAACGCCGATCATCTTACAGTTCTCAAAAGTAACTTTCTGAAAGCTTGCATCATCAATCTTGATATTGGACAAATTGGAGTCCACGAAGGTGCAATCGATAAATGTCGATCCTGAAAATTTAGCATTGCTAAAATCACACTTCGTAAAGGCACACTTCGAAAACTCTTTATCTTGTAAATCCTGACCAGTCAATGAAACCTTATTGAATTGCTGATTTTCAAAATTATTTTTTTCCATATCCATAAAAATTGCTAAGCATGATCATTTTCTGAGCCGGCATGCCCGCCTCTTTCAATCCTCTTTTCATATTTTTCCATCGCCATGTCAAGCGATCCGAGCAGATCGACATCATAATAATTTGCCACGGTAATCAGCGAATAAAAAGCGTCACCCAACTCCATGACTATCTCCTGTCTAAACTCTGGTGGTTTCGTGCCATAAGCCGACATCTTATTAATCTCTTTAGCAACCTCTCCGACCTCATCAAACAGATCAAGCATCCTGTTCTCGATCGGATTATTCATGCCGTTTTCGTCCATGAATTTTTTTACTTTGGTCTGGAATTCATTTGTCATATATTCTTCTTATTTTTTACCACGATTTATTGAAGTCATTCATGATGAGATGAAAAATAGCGATCCATAGACACGCTCAGATTTTATTGAGAAATTCCGACCTTGACATAAGCTAATATTTTTTCAAGATCATCAGTCAGCACCTCGATCCCGAAAGCATGGTCACTCGAACCGAAATTTATTCTCTCTAATCCGAAAACTTTTTCATCGATATATATTGGCATGTCCAAAGTAACCGGACAGATAGCGCCAGGCTCAACGCCGGTCAAACTCAAAACCTCCTCATGGCTAGCCATGGCCGCCCTCTGCCCAATGACGTCTTTCACCTTAACGAAATCTATTTTATCACCGCCTTTAAGTAAGAGTCCGTAAAAAACTCCCAACTTATCTTTTATTATGATAGTCTTGCAAACCTCGAAAGGATCCAACGGATCGATGGCGTACTTGATGACATCGTTGCTCGAAACACCTTTATTTGATAAACGGATGATGCGCGGCGTTACGCCCTTGGATTCTATGATTTTTATAGCTTTAGTTTTCATCCCTAATATTGTGCTTGTGAATTACGCACTATCGCAGATTCGCCATCCAACTATCCAGCAATTTCTCGATGTCAGGGCAACGAGCCCATTGCTGCGACATTTTTTTAAACATAGTCTTGCACTCTGGGTATGGATTGGTTATTTCGTTTGATTCAATCGCTTTTTTATACGGTTGCCAATTCTCGATAACGGTATTGAATGTTTCCGACACTCGCCACACGTATCGCTGGTCTTTGCCTTCGAATTCGTCGTTTTCATTTATGCCATACCTCTTTTTGATGTAATCGAAAAAGATGAAATGCAGCATCTCATGGGCGATCGTCCCGATCGGATCCCAGTTGTCATTCGAATATGGGAAGTAAAAACTTCGTTCATTGATATTCCTAGGGAACATCAAGAAGATCGAGGCGTGGCCGACATATTTGCCTTTGGGCCAAGGGTGTCCCTTAAAAAGTTCATTAACCAAAGAATAAAAGTCACGTTCAATCGCAGTCCAACGCTTTTTTGTATCATTAACACCGCTTAAAATCTTCTTTTTATCTAGTTGATAGATGTGCTTAGTATACTCTGAAATGATTTTATTCCTTTCCTTGCTGGAGAAATTGTCGCTCATTACGAACTGCAGATTCAGCGGCAAAAACCAATCCACGAATTCTCCATTTTTAACGAACCATTTGGCATTATCGATGTCGCTTTCAACATTTACAGAGAGTTTTAAATCAGGCTTCATAATATGATGATTATTTTCAAATGATTGAACGGGGTGGGTTGATGCTTTTACCTTGCTAAACACCACGTAATCCCATTTGCTGTCACCGAACTTTTCGCCTTTTCTGACGGAAATCTTCATAGCTTTGTCCATTAGCGGCCACGTCGGAATGTCCTCCGCTTTCGAATACTTGTCTACCCTAATTATTTCCACAACATCACCCCAAGGCGTCGAATAAATTTGTCCAACCTCGTATTTCCCAAACTCATTACAGCAACGAATGGTAGAACATTGCCCCTTATCCTTCAATCGCCTAGCGATATCTGACCATTCTTTTTCAGGAAAAGTCATTAGTGCATACTTTTTCATATCTTTGTGATTGCGTATTAATCCGTCATCTCAAAAGGTGATTCATTCCGATTATTTTTCAACTCTTCAACATTTAAACCGATTTTCCTGAACTCGTCCTCCATCTGTTTTGTTATTTCCTTGTTCATTCCTCGCATCGGCTATTTTTAAGCCTTCTTGAGCGATTAATTTTTTTAAACGTTTTACTGTCTTTTAGTCCGGCTTCTTTTCGGCTTCGGATCAGGAAGTTCATCAGCCGTGGCCCTGATCAACCCGCTGATCCATTCACGGTCTTCGAACTTGTCATCGATAAGAAAACTCATCTTCGCCCCAGGATACGCAGGTGCCTCGACGACCGTGCCGATATAGTTCCGCCCGCCCTCGGTCGGTTTGACAAAAAGCTGGTTGTCGCAAAGTAAAGCAACCACTTTGCCATCGCAATAAATGGCGTACTCGCCAAACATCTTCCTGTATGTGATTTGACCGGCATTCTTCATTTGCTCGGCCACAAACTCCACTAAATCCTTATCCGAGGCCATATATTAATCATGAACGACGGGAATGGGTCGCGACATCGCGCGCGTCCGCCGTAATTATTTTTCAAATTTCTTCTGGCAATCGATCGCGAGACTTATACATTCTTCAGGATCATATCCAAGCTCATCGCACCACCTGATCGTCGAAAAAATGATATTGCCAAGTTCTTTCTTCAACTCAATATCATTGTGGGTATCTTTATCCTTAATCGCATCACGCTCCCAACGACAGATGTCACCAAAGACTTTGCCCATCCTTACGATAACCTGCGCCAGGCTCAAAGTCTTTTCCCCCCATATTTCCTGCCCTTGTTTCAAAAGATTTTTTATTTCCATAATTTTTAATATTTCTAATAGAAATCAATTGAATTAAAAAAATGCTTATCATCCTCTAGCGCCAACATGTCGCCAACCTCTTTAACAAAAGCCCATTTAGCATCCCGGACATCATCAAGAATGGGCTTGAGCTTGACTTGCTCAGAAACTTCGAATAAAAACATGTGTATATTAAGCCACAGAGGCTTACCATCAGCTGCTTGACGCTGATAAGCGCCGAGCGGCCTGACAAGCAAAACATCAGCTATCCCGGTTTCTTCAAAAATCTCACGCCTAGCTGCAGCAAGAGGAGTCTCGCCATCGTTGATCCTGCCTTTCGGAAAACCCCACCCATCAACTTTCTTCATTTCAATGAGCGCAACGCAATCCTTGCTCACCACCACACCTCCAGCACATTCTATTGTTGTAAAATTATTTTCTTCCATGGATTTTACTTGGCTGTTAATTTCTCAAGCGCCTTTTTAGCGTAAAAATTTACCTTTGTTTTTAAATCGTAGATGGGATCGTCGAGTTCCTCTTTTGCAAACCATTTTACGCCATCGGTTACTTCCAAATCTGAAAGAGTGAGCTTATCCGATGCGGCCTTGGCAAAATAAACAAAGGCGACATGTTCATGTGTGGACGATATGCTGTGGCGATTGATGTATTGCGGCCTTACAAGAGTTGTTTCCCCCTCTTCGTAGAATGAATCACCGCTTTGATCGTCATACAATTTTACATCAAGACCAACCTCCTCCTTCACTTCCCTGATCGCGGCTTGAACAGGGTCTTCATTCAATTCGATATGGCCGCCGACGCTTAACCAGAACTTAAATTTATCATGCTTCCTCAAAAGAACTTTGTCGCCATGAACAACGAAAGTCTCTACGACAAAATCAATTTTATCATGTATATGCGACATTTTTGTAAAATTATTTTATAAAGGCAAGCTATAATGGTTGATATTGTAATGAAATGAGAGCATCAATCTGGCCTAGCCGCAGTCTCTCCGCGAGGACTGCGGCGGTTTTCCCCTGATTATTCGGTAACCACGACGTTGCAGTCCCTTGCGAGGAGACTGCAACGAGGCCAAGTAAAACACAGAAAGTGCACCCATTTCATTCCATTAAAAACCTATAATAATTATATCTAAGCCGCATCAGCTTTTTTGAATCTCTTAGGATTGTAATCACCCTCATAACCCTCGACCCTTATCCTTTTTTCAAACCCCCTCAAATTCTCTTTAGGGTCTACGATTATTTCCGTTATTCTAACCTTTGTGCCTCGTGGTATTTCACCATCATTAACATCACGTATCGCTTCGACAATGTCGCCGACTTTGACTAGTTCTTTGTAGTGCGCATAAACCCCCTCTTTCATGAACTTTTCCGGTATACCGCCGAGGTTTAATTTTTCAAAATTTTCCATATATTGCTTAGGCTATCTTATTCCTTGTTTTTTATTAAGCCAAAAAGAATTATTTTCGAACCTCGCACCTCACCTGTAATATGCCGTCGTTGATTTTGGTGACATCAACAAGACTTAAACGTCTTTCAAATTCCTTCTCGGCAAAAACTGGAATACCCTTGCCAATAATTGCCGGCTCGATATTTAAAACCACCTCGTCTACCAGGTTTTCCGCCATAAAAGAGCTATTGATCAAGCTGCCTCCGACTAAGATTGCTGATGAAAAGTTTTCTGCCAGCGCTTTTTCTATTGCATCTTTTGGCGATGCTGCTCTTACGAATGGCCGCTCCAGCTTTAAGTCGGTATTTTGAGAAACGATGATTTTCAATCGAGCGTCGATAGTACCATAATTATAATCCGGCCATTCCTGTACGATCTCATATGATTTTCGCCCAGCAATAAAACAGCCGTGCTGCTCTGCCAATTCACTGAACGATTTCCAGTTTTCCGCTGACAAAAAGTCCTCGTTTCCGTCCGTGCCTGCAATCATACCATTCAAGGACATGGCCATAAATAAGGTTATTTTCATATGGCTACTTCTTCTTTAATATATTTTTCGGCTCTCCCTTTAAAAACGATTCGATATTTTGGACGGCAATTTCCCTGCTGTTTGCGACTGCTTGTTTCGTTGAGAAAGCGATGTGTGGCGTGACCAATATCTTTGGATTACTCAACGCTTTCTGATAAAAATCATTAGTCACATCACCGAAATCTTCCGGGTCGCAGTCTATCGCCGCCCCTGCTACGATGTCGCTGTCTATCGACTTGATCAGCCCATCAATATCATAAGTATGCGGCCTAACAAAAGTGATGTAGTAACTGCCCTTCTTAAGATTCATGAAAAAATTCTCGTCCAACAGATTCTTGCTGGTCGAATTGCAATTCAAGGCATTGATTATCAAATCCTTTTCTTGGGAAGCTGCGGCAAGATCGTCTCCCCTATTAAAAAAAGACACTTCCATTCCGAATGCTCCGCACAAGACGCCAATCTGGCTGCCAATACTCCCGTGGCCGACTATCAGTGCCTTTTTGCCGTGCAAGCTTTCATGCAACTCGAAAGAAAAACTTTCAGTCGCTCTTACCCTTGGTCCGAATTGCCTAAATAAGGACAAGGTCATATACATTACCCACTCGACAATCGAGTCTTTATTTCCTCCCTGAGCATTCGCAACGAATACGCCATTTTCCTTTAGCTTCTCAGAATCAAAACTCCCGAGTTCGACGTAAGGATAAGTAACAAAGACATTCTTTAGCCTAGGCAAGCTTTCAAGCAAATAATCGCCATCGCTATATACCACATCGGTACCCTCTGCCTTTGCTAAAAAATCCTCGACCGAAACAGGACTCTCGAATTCTTCAAGCACCCCAACCGCCTTCAACCTCTCCCTGTGTTCGTCTTTAAGATTAATTCCTAGCGTGATTATTTTTTTCATATTATTTGACTCTTAAGTAATGATACAACTCTCGCGCAATAGCATGAACCATATTACATACTAGCGCAAAAACCTCATTTCGTGTTCATATTCAACACCTTGGGCGATTGATAGGTTTTTTCGTATTGAATCCTTTCATAGTTACCAATGGCAACCCTTAATACAAATAAGATTATCGGCCATGCCAGATTAATCACTAAGAATGACTTGTCAGTCCTGTCTTTTTCAATAATAGCCGATCCAATGATATGTATTATCCAAAGAAGAATAAAGACAAATATAAATGGCCCTCCCACAAAAAAGCTTTTACCCGAACCATCACCGCCAGGGAAACCTATCTTCATGACAATAAAAAACAATAGCAAAAACAGCCATTGAACAATAAAAATAAATTTCACCACCTTGTTGTTGAATTTCATATAATTAAAACATAATAATTCAAATAAATGACTTTGACTTTTACTGCATATCGCTATTTAATGAATGCGCTTTATTTCAGCAGCCTAGCTATCGCCATCGCGGAAAGAAGAAAAATCATACCGATAATAATCAAAAATGGCATTGCTAGCGTCCACCCGCCAGAGCCCTTGATAACCTTGCCTTCTTCCCTCAACCCAATTTGGCTATTCATCATTTTTGAGCGGATTGACAAATACAACGGAAAGTAGATTATCCACAAGAAAAACATGCCGACTGCCACTGCGCCTGCCGTAGGCGCGAAGGTTATTTTGTATTTATTAATATCTTTATTCCCAGCATCAGCATAACTCCATATGGCCGACAACAAAACAACCCAGAAAACCAACCCATCTTTATTTTGCATGGGGATGATCAGGATGAAAACGACAATTCCTAAAGTCAAAAGTATGGATTGCCAAAGTTTCATAATTTTAAAATTATTTTTTTAATCAGTCGTG
>JAAXVE010000007.1:0-2589 GCA_013335665.1 Candidatus Falkowiibacteriota bacterium | reverse complement strand
GAACCATCACCGCCAGGGAAACCTATCTTCATGACAATAAAAAACAATAGCAAAAACAGCCATTGAACAATAAAAATAAATTTCACCACCTTGTTGTTAAGTTTCATGATTTTTGAATTATTATTTTAACTAGCCATTTTAAATCGCAACCACAACTAGCTACAATTGTTGCTTATTCAACTTTCCCTGACTTCCTTGATGCGGCTATTGCTTTTTTGTTTCAAAAAATGACGGATGCCCTTTCCTGCCAACGGTTCATCATCGTACCGAGGCATGACATGGAGATGAGCATGGAACGGGACGATTTGCCCGCTCACCTTGCCGATGTTCCAACCGATAGTGTAACCGCTTGGTTTATATTTATCATCCAGATATTTTCTAACGTCTTTCAGCAGGTTGAACATATCAACAACTTCTTCGTCGGATAAATCAAACGGTGAGGCCTTGTGGGCGAACGGTATGATCACGCCAGCACCCTCCAGCACGCCTTCAGGATTATATCCTTTGCTAGACAAAAAAACGCAGGTGCCATTCCGCATAACCTCTTCTTTTTTTAAAATATTCTCATCGCAAAACATGCAATCCATATTTTTTAAAATCATACTATAAATTGTTTATGCTATTGAACCAGTATTCGGCTGAACTTTCTTATACATAAGATATACAACTACAACAGACAAGCTGGCAAGCAGCTTGATTGCATTTCCAATAACTAATGGCAGGCTGTTTATCTTGATACCATAAATTAACCACATAGTGCCTATGATCAAGATCATAACATAAGTCCATAAAGAAACGTCTTTAGATTGCTTCAACTTAACGATCTTGATTGCCTGCAAAATTGGATTAAATTCCAACAAAGTAGAAGCTATTAACATGACTTCCAATGGTCCGATGTTCATAAAAATTTATATTAAAAATTATTTCTAATTTTATTACTAATACTTTAATTAATAGTAAAAGTTTTATCTCCATTCACTGACAAAACATTTTTCAACTTACTAGGAATATCGGCCATATCGTCATACTCAACCACTAAATCAGCAATCCCTTTTGCAGTGTCTTTTAACACAGATCCGCTTTTAACTAGAACTATTACTTTTTTACCAAGAGCAAAAGCAATTCCAGCTTCAATAGCCCTGCCAGTCGATTTTTCCGTCAGATCGATTAATAAAGCGTCGCAAGATTCAATTTCCTGTTTTGCTCTCTCCATCAGTTCTCTTGGTTTATCAAATATTTTCTGATAATTTTCAACATCCCTAATAAAACAGAAATCATCAAAACCAGCCTGTCTTACTAAATCACAAAGATGTTCTATCTCTGCTCGGTTTTCACCATTTTTAAATGTAGCCGTTATAAATATCCGCATATGTACATAATTAAACTAAGCGATTTTTTAAGTTGCAGCTCCATGGTAAAATTGCCGCAAATCACTCCTTTGACTGAATAATTAAATTAAATTATCCAAACTTAGCCAAAGTTTCGCCAATTCTTACTAGTATTATATCACCCGTTTTCTAAAAAGTGCAAATAAATTATTCTTAAATATTAGAGAAAATCTCCTTTTTATTTTCACTTTTTCAATAACCATTTACTACAAGCAGGAACTGATATAATATATATCAAGACACTAAACCCGCTGGGGTTTGATTTATTTTTATTTAATTCATTAATAAAACCGTTTTATGTTCAACAAACTCAAACAGATTAAGGATTTGCGCGACCAAGCCAAGACCATGCAGAATGCTTTGGCTAAAGAATCAGTGTCCGTCGAGCGCGGCGGCGTCAAGATCGAAATGAATGGCAACCTAGAAGTCACCGTCCTAACTATCGCCGACGGTTCATCTAAGGAATCTACCGAGAAGAATACTAAGGAAGCAATCAACGAAGCAATTAAGAAGACGCAGAAGCTGATGGCACAGAAACTGCAGGAAATGGGCGGCTTTCCTGGCTTGATGTAATCATTGACGATGCGCTATCCTCAAGCCATACAAAGACTGATCGATGCTTTCTCGAAACTGCCGACCGTCGGGCCAAAGACGGCCGAGCGTTTTGCGTTGCATCTCTTGTCGCAGCCGGATAGCAATCTGCAAGAACTGAGCCAAGCCATCGCCAATCTCAAACAACAAATCGTGATTTGCAACGAGTGTTTTGCCATTGCCGAGACTAATCCCTGCCATATCTGCACCGACACGCGCCGTGACAGTTCCCTGATCTGCGTCGTAGCCGACCAGAAAGATTATTTAAGCATTGAGTCGAGCGGCCAATTCCAAGGGCGTTACTACGTCTTGGGCAAGGAAATCAATCATATCGAAGGCGTAGGGCCGAACGAAATCAACACCTCTGCCCTTATATCGATGGCAGCTTCGGGAAAAATCAAAGAAGTCATCTTAGCTCTTAATCCGACGATCGAGGGCGAGACGACTTCGATGTACATGGCCAAGCTGCTCAAGGATTATCCGGTCAAAATCAGCAAGCTGGCCCGCGGACTGCCCATGGGCGCCACGCTGGAGTACGTCGACGACATGACCTTGGGCAGCGCTCTCAAATTCCGCAACACGCTGTAATCCCCTTTCAAGATAAAAAAAG
>JAAXVE010000006.1 GCA_013335665.1 Candidatus Falkowiibacteriota bacterium | reverse complement strand
CTTGGGCAATCCATTTCCATGAGATCCCATGACGTTCTGCCAGCGACTTAATATCTTCACCTTCTTTAACCTCATAAGCCACCCAATCCTTCTTAATCCAAGAATTGCGGCGCATCTTGACTAGCAGCAAGGCTAGTAAAACTAGAAGCAATATTATTACGCCAACTTCCGTAGCCAATGCCAAAGTTGCTGGCATTACGAAGAAGGAGATGGTTGGACCTGTAATAGATTTGATTTGCTGAGCATCCTTCTTACCAATCTCACCTTCACTGCTTGCGTCATAAGAAACCGTCAATGCGGCTTTGTATAGACCGCCCCAATAGGGGTTCTTAAACTCAAAATTCCAATCAGCTGGCTCGCCGCGCAGGACTGGATAGGTTCCGCCAAACTTTGCAACCTGTCTGCCTAACATGTCCGTGGCAATCAATTCAACATTTGAATCCAGAGAGACGTTACCACTATTCTTGACGCTTGGGTGCAAATTTACTAAGCCGGCGCGTTTGCCGTAGTCGAAGCCAGTTATTTCGATATTCTTTTTTATCTCTCCAGGCACGAGCAAGGCCACCCTCAAACCGGTTCGAAAACTCAAAGAAACTCCGCTGGTAGAACTGGCAGCATCTTTTCTTTCCTGAATAATAATGCAGCCATTATGCTCGCCCACGTCAACCGCCTGAGGAGCAGTAATTGAAAAAGGCACGATCTCACTGGTTACCGAATCTAAAACCAACTCCTCTTTAGATAACTTTATCCAACTGCCAACACCGGATTTTGCGTCACCCAGCTGGGCGCAAGAGAAAGCACCGCCGGAAGATACGACCGAATCGACAGCGTAAACCATGATCGTCTTACGTTCAGCTGTGTTGTTAATAACTTTGATGCCATCTTCCTGGGTTTGTCCTGGCGTAAGCGTATGGACAAAAATTGACTCTGTGCGCTGATTGTCGGTTCGCGGATAAGCTGGTCGGCCGCCGATACCACCATATTCCACTGCAAAAGCCGGTGAAGAGAAAGCTAAACTTAAAAAAAGTACTGCTAGGCTGATTTTTTTTATCTGTCTCATAATGTAATAACTGCCTCCTTGGGTTTATTTAAGCTAATTGCCTACGAGTGTTATTGTCAAGCTGTGTGTATAGATGTCATTGGCTTGAGAGGCTGGTATTTTTTGACTGACTCCAAAACCGGTAAAATACCACTTTCCCATGTCATCAGAGGAGGCAGCACCGGAAATAAGAGTTGCTGAACCTGATGTAGCAAAACCTACGGCTGAACCCTTGGACAAACCAGTTAAAGTTGAAAAAGCCGTAGCAGTGGCCAAGGTAGCGGTCGAAGGGTCGATATACATCTGTCCGCCGTAACCGTCGCCGTCAGAATCGGTGCAACCAGCACCGCCCGCATCGTTCCAATCATACTGCTGAGATGAGGTGCCATTATGCCAACGGGTGGTGGTAGCCGCACCTAAACTTAGTACCCAGCCGTTGTTGTCAGCACCCGGGTTTTCCACATAAAGACGTTCAGTTGATGAAGCGAAAGTCGTGGTAGCGGTCTGCGTACAGCTGAAATTAAATGTGGTTGGCGCAAAATAAACATTCGGGCTGGCCACAGTTACTTCTGAGGCATTCTTAATATCTGCTGCCAAAACGCCGCTGTTTATAGTTTGATTGAATTGCGAAGTCTGACTAGCCACTACAAAGCTCATAGCACCAAAAATTCCACTGACCAAAAATACAAGGATAAAAATTGCGGCTGCAAAAAAATACTTGTAATTCAAGGATTTTTTCATAAAATTAATTACCAATCAAAGTAATAGTCAAATTATGAGTGTAAGCATCATTGGCTTGAGCAGCTGGAATTTTCTGGCTCATGCTGAAATTTGTAAAATACCATTTTCCAATATCATCCGATCCGGCCGCTGCTGAGATCAATGTAGCTGATCCAGAAGTGGCAAAACCGACGGCTGAGCCTTTGGTTAAGCCAGTCAAGGTGGTAGCTGCCGTGGCTGTAGCCAAAACAGAGGTAGAAGGATCGATGTACATCTGACCACCGTAACCGTCGCCGTCAGAATCGGTGCAACCGGCACCGCCCGCGTCGTTCCAGTCGAATTGCTGGGATGAGGTGCCATTATGCCAACGGGTGGTGGTAGCCGCACCTAAACTTAGTACCCAGCCGTTGTTGTCAGCACCTGGGTTTTCCACATAAACGCGCTCTGTTGAGGAGGCAAAAGTCGTGGTGGCTGTTTGGGCGCAGCTAAAATTGAAAGTAGTTGGCGCAAAATAAACATTCGGGCTGGCCACAGTTACTTCTGAGGCATTCTTGATGTCTGTCGCTAAGACTCCTGCATTGATAGTCTGATTTAGTTGCGACGAAGTGTTAGCCGAAACAAAATTAATCGCCCCGAATAGGCTGCTAAGAACAAAAACTATTGATAGCGCTGAGGCTACCAAAGCTCGCTCGACAAGCATGGTTTTCTTCATATTTTTTTTAAATTATAAATTGCTAATGATAAGTTAAATTATAACATATTTTGTAAAATCGCCAAATATCTAACCAGTCCAGTTGTACAACATGATAGAAAAATCGATCAAGTTTACTTTGCCGTCATGATTCTGGTCAGCGCATTCATTGCTGGTGTTCCAATGATAAAGCAGTATCGAGAAATCAATCAGGTTTACTTTGCCGTCATGATTCAAATCCGCACCTGCACAAGTACTGCTGCCAACAGCTTGGCCCAGACCTATAGAAACTCCATAACTAAAATCACCATAGCCGATATTTTTTATCTGCGTTCTGGCCTTTACGGTATAAGTCCCTTGTGGCAACCCCTTAGTGTCTATAGTTAAACCCCATTTACCGTCAGCAGATGATTGGGTAGGCGTCTTGACAGTATTCTGCGCTACTGCGCCTCCCTGCGGCTCAAACCAGACATCAACAGTCGAATTTGGGACCGTTTGCCCGGACACGGTTACACTCTCACCTATCGCAAGGTTTATCTTACTGGCAACGATTGTTGGGGGGATGATTATTGAATTGAGTGCCGTTTTCGAATCTTCCTTTATCCAAAAAGTAGAAGTATAGGCGCGCGATTTTTTTCCCTCGGTATCAGTATTGATCAATGCAAAGCTATACATGCCCTCCGGCAGTTCTTTAATGCTAATTGAAAATTTCGCAGCCGCATCCGCTTTCGTCTTGCTATAATCCTTACCATCCTTCAGAAGAGCGAGCTCGCTGTTCGGGCTAGCCCAGCCAGCCAAACTCAAATCAGGCTTATCTGGAGATGGAGGAAACTGTTGGGTCGGAACGGATGACGGACCACCAGGCCCACCGCCTCCACCGCCTCCGCCTCCGCCTCCACCGCCACCGCCACCGCCTCCTCCTCCGCCAGAGCCGCTGCCCGTGCCAGAACCAGAACCACCGCCAGTGCCACCACCCGTACCACCAGCACCGCCGCCTTTTTCAACTGAAAATGTAATCAAAAAATTCGTCGTATCAACTTCTCCGGTCGATTCGTCGCGGCAACGTACGAAATAGTTATAATAGGTCCCATTAGCCAAGCCCATAATCAGCTGGGAATGACGCATCTCGCCAGTTGATTGGAATGTGCCAGTCATATCGTAAAAACTGACATCTGAAGTTGTAGCGTAAGCTATTGAATTAGAGGCATAGCGGCAAGTAGCATTGTAGTTAGTAGCCAAAGACAAGATAGACATTGTCGTATTAGCTGCCAAAGTGCTGGTTGGAGTGCCGTGGCTGCGCCACTTTTCCGTCATTGGCGCCGTGACTGAAATCGGAGTAACTATCGCCACTTTGACATCAGTCCAGTCAATTGGCTTGTTGGTGCCATCATAAGTCTTTACGTAAACCGCGTAAGAGCCAGTCAAACTAGGATTAACAATATTGTTAACGCCAACATCTCCATAAACAGCATTAGTTCCCAGCTTTACTAAAACGTAATCATTTGGAGAAATGCTTGAACTGAGATTTATCGTTATATTGCCATTGATTCCCGCAACAACACTAACGCCGTCAGAAGAAGCATTTGCCGTAGCTGACAAATCTCGATCAATAAACGGACCGGTAAAATCCGAAGCAACTGACATGTCAGTATCCATGTAATCGAAACCTGCCGGTATATCGAATTGTCCAGGCTCAAAAGATATAACGATTTTGCCGCCAGCCGGAATGCCATTTACGGCTGTAAAACCTATCTGGTGCGTCGAGCTGGCTGCAGGCCAAGAACGGCTAATGCGGTCGCTGGAGTGCGTCATCCTCACAGCATTAACCGATTTTTCAGATAACAAAAACAAGCCTGCCAACGCCAAGGCGACTGCAAGTGTAAGTAAGAAAGGCTTAATGACTCGCATTGGTTGTGTTATTTTTCTCATCTTCCTCCTCACGTTTCTGCCTTTGAAAATCCAAATAATAATTGACAAATATCAAAACCGACAAAACAACCACACCACCAACTGCCGCTAACATCAACTGTCTGCTAATCCGGCTGTTGGAAATAACTTCTTGCTCAATCTCCCTCAAACGAGCCTCCTGTTCGTTAATCTTTTTTTCTTTTTCTAAAAGCTGTTGAGCTGTCTTATTGTAGGGATTGTCGGAAACGCCAGTATTTACACCAATGGCTTGGGTACACTTACTGCCATAATTAAGCAAAATACTACAGAGCAGTACCAAAAAAATCGCCTTTATTTTTTTTATACTAAATATTTCCTCCTTCATATCCGAAATTTCATCTATTTAACGCAACGGAAACCAACACCTGTCCCAGTAAAAGAGGGCTCAAACACGGCATAGACCGAATTCACCCCAGCTTCAGCCTGATTATTCCAATAACCGCCACGCATCAAACCGCGTACTCCTAAGGGTTTCATCCAAAAATAATCGCCATGATAGTTTGCACTTGTCTCCGGTGTCGTAGAGCTAGGCATACCATAATCATCTACACCAGCAACATAACCCTGGAGCGGCAAGACTTGCCCCTTATAAGTACCCTCATTGATCGAATCCTGCACCCACTCCCATACATTTCCTATCATATCGTTCGCGCCCGAAGCTGAAACGCAATCTTTTCCCAAGCCGGTCAACCCAGCCTCTTCCTGCCAATTATTAGCGACATTGCAGTCATCACTGCTCCAACCAGCTGTCTTGTCAGGAGTACCGAGGGCTGCAGCCAACCACTCTGCGCTTGTCGGCAAGCGTTTACCAGCCTTAGCACAAGCTTCTGCCGCCTGATTTTGCGAGATGTTACGCCAAGGCATAGCTCCTTTAACTGAAACCGGCTTGCACTTTGACGAATTCAAATCCTGCTCAGAATCACTCCCTGATGCCGGTTCCTTAAAAAGACAATAGCTGCCAGGAGAAACTTCATACTGATCAATACATAAGCCAGTGCCTGCGATCTTAACCATTCCATCAGGGCAATTGGGCACAGCCAAAGATGAGGATGAGTCATTAAAAGCACGGTCGGCTGCCTTAATACCGACAGTCGACAAAAGGATTGCAGATACAACCACGAGCATTTCCCTTTTGCCAACGGTAAAAAGCCTTTTTTTCTTCCTTTTCAGATTAATTGTCTGGCTCATAAGATCACTTAACTGCGGCCTAAGCCGTTAGCTGGCAAGCCGACATACCCGTCCACCACCAAAGTTCCCTGTATTATCTGACTATTTACTGAAGTTCTTACCCAAAGTGACAATAATGCCGTCGGTCGAGCCGGTCGATTCAATCAACTTGCTGCCGCCGCCAAGAGCTTTATCTATGAGCTCTGCGTCAGCTGCCTGCCCCTTGCCATATTGTATTTCTGTAACCGCATAATCATAACTTTTAGCATTGCCGACCGACCCAACCTTATAACCCTCTGCTTCGACCAATTTAGAGGCTTTTGCACCCACTCCAGAAGTGCCGCTGCCGTTCAGAATCGAGAGCTTGATAGCCGCTTTGTCAGTCGTTGCGTCTTTTGCCTCGGTCAAAGGCGATGTCGTTGCAGTCGTGCTTGTAGCGGCTGTGGCTGCATCAGTAGAAGTGGCTGTTTCAAGGGTTGATGTAGCTGTTGTCGTCGCCAGCAAGTCAGTTGTTGTAGCTGTTGTCGTGGCAACCTCAGGAACTGGAGGTGTTGTCGTAGCACCGTCACCAATAATAGTTACAGTCGGCAACTGCTGTTTAGCGTCAAATTCTTCAATCGCTTTCTGGTTTTCCCTAGAAGTGCCACCATCAAATAGTCCGAAATAGAAAGCGCCACCAAGCGCCACCAAGATAACTACGGCCAAGACAGAAATCTTTTTAAATAGAGACCATCCCATTTTTTGTTCTTCCATACTTTTATTGGCGCCGCCGTCAGCCGGTGCGCTCTTGCTTAATATTAAATTATTTTTATCAGTTATTTTGATTGTTTTGGCGCCAACAGGCTTGGCAGCAATATCACGACCGACCGAAGCCACGCTTCTATGGATGTAATAGCGCAGAAGCAGAACAAACAGAATAAAGATGCCGACAATTACTCCAAGGGCCACGAAAGTTGTTTTCTGATCAATCGTCCAAAAGCGCAGCGAACGGCTACGCGATTGCACGGCAGTGTCACCGAAATTAAGAATAAGATCAGCTTTCAATAATCCGAGATTAAGGAGTCCGTCCTTGCTTTCCCAAGAAAAATCCCACTTCCGCTCAGAGACAGGGAGAACATTGCCGAATTCTGAACGCTGATTAATCGGTATAATATCAAGTGTCTTACCAAAGACGTTTGAAATTTTAATCTCTCCTTCGGGACGCAAGTGCACATTGCCATCATTGCCGAATCTGACAACAAAATCACTCTTTCCGTTTTTAGCAAAAAAACTCTTGACCGAAAATTCCTTAACATCACCCTTCTCAACCACTTCGCCCGCCACTCGCACCAACAAAAGCGAAGCCAATTTGGATGTGACTTTGACAGTGCTGCCAGTGCCCTGTCCCTGAGTCTGTTCGCTGCCCACCAGAATAGCTGCATAATGGCCGCCTGGGCCAACATCTGGCGGCAAGGTTATAATGAAGGGCACCTCCTGACTGCCAAAGGCAGGGATTTCTATTGGTTCCTTGGTCAGGTTAATGTTGTTGCTAAAAAAACCTCCGCCGGCCGAAGCGTTATCAGCCTTAATGAATTCAACGCCGCCGTTATTGCCTGACTTGAAATCAAGAGCCTGGGCATAAACAGTCACGGGATATGCGTTATTGTTAATCACCTTAACTTCGCTCGCCCAAGTCCCACCAGGCTCCATATTCACTTTAAATAGTGGCGGCGTAATCGATAATGTCAGCCCCTCGTTTGATTGGGCAAAAGTCGGTCTTGCCAAGGCCAGCAATCCGCAAGCTAAAGCTAAAATTAAAAATCTATTCAGTCTCATTTTCTTACTATTTTTATTTCTTTAAATTTATGACATGGTCACGCGGGTTGTCTGTCGATTGAACGGTCTGGGCTTGTCGCGAGATGCGGCGCAGCAAAGCGAAGGGGGCAATGGCAACAAAAAGGATTAAGCCGAAAATTAGTCCTAAAAACCAGACAGGCAAAATGTAAAAATACACCGTATCTTGCAAATCACGTTTGTCCGAATTACCGTACTCCAATTCCAATTTTGCTTTGAACTTACCGAATCTTTTCGCACTGTCCCAGTTTACGCGGTAATCGCCTATCTGATTGCTGGCAACTTCTCCAAGTTGTTTATCCAGACTAACCTCGTCGATCTCATTGCCGTTACGATCATACAGCAGTATGCGACCAGTCGGATTGATGGCGCGATTGCCAATATTCCGTATTTTTAAACCCAAAACTGCATTATTCTGAATATTAACACTTTTAAGTGGGTTGAATTCGGCGATCTCTGCCCTTTCTATGATTACTTCGGACACGTCCAGATTAATCAAAACGCGAGCCATGGTAAGCTGGTTCGAGTTCGCCTCGGCCTCGTAGCGATTGCTCCCACTGGAGAAATCAATAGCAGCATAATATTTACCAGGCTTGGCCAAGGGGTTAACAGACATTTTCAAAGCGACTTCTTTTTCTTCTCCCGGCATAAGCTCAAGCACTCCATGACTAAACTCAGTCCAGGATGCAACCGATGTGCTTCTGTCTAATTGACTCGGATCAGTCATGGCTATAACTGCCCCCTCCTTGTCCAAATCGCGAATCGTCCCATAGATGCTTAATTTTGCCGGGCTATTATTCTTAATCTTGACATTCTGTTCAATAATGGAACGTGCCTGCACTTTTTCGTCAATAATTGCAGGATTTGCCGACAATGATGAAGTCGCATCCTGAGCTTTAGCGGCCAAAGGGGCAACCAACAGAAAAAACACTGCCAATAGACTATTTTTCAACCGCTTGCTCATTTTTTTAAGAAAATTATGCAATAAACAGGAAATAAACCGCTAATATCAATAAAAAGATAACCACCAATGAAACCAGAGCCATCATACTATTATGAGCTGCCTGTGCATGGTTGCGCCCGCGTTCCGGCACATAATTGCGCCCATTACCCATACTCTTAATTGCTCGCTTGATCGCTCTATTCTTGTAGCCACGAAGCATCACATAAATGATTATCGCCAAGACAAGAATAATAGACCCACCAACCAAAACCAACTTACCAGGGATTATCCAAAAATAAGTAATGGCTGACAAGGTTTGCTTGCCTTGACCGCCCTTATCTGGATCAGTGCCGTAACTCAAGGCTAGTGTCGCCTTATAGCGACCGAAGCCGAAGCCGTCTTTCCAACTATTCTCAAACTTTCTCGTACTCTTCGGCAAGATGTTGGCACCGGTATCGTTGATTTTTACACTAGCAACGGGGTTATTGAGCATGTTAACGACCTCAACCGTGCCACGAGGTTTGATATGGACATTACCTAGATTCTCGACTCGAGCAAGAAACTTGGTCTCAAACGGTGTCAAATAAACCGACTTATCAGCTACGAACTCACGGATATTGGCGCTCTCGTTAACATCACCGGAAATCTGCAAAAGAATCAATGATGCTGCTTGCTGAGAAATGCCGATAGCCGCACCCTTTTCCGCTGAGTTTACAGTAACGTCTGGAGCCATCGTGCCAAAGACCAGTGCGCCATAATAGCCGCCAGGGCCGGCGCTTTGCGGCACTGAAATTGTAAAATTAAACTGCTTTTCTTCATTAGGGGCAAACTCCAAGCTTTCGTTATCCAAAGATATCCAAGATGAAAGGAATGAACCCTGCTCAGTGCCTGGTTTAATTAGCTGCGCCTTACCCTCTTCTCCTTCTGACTTGAAGTCGCGTATGTAAGCATGGATAGTCTTGGCCGAATCGGAGCGATTAATGACTTTAATTGATTGTCTAATCACGTTTCCCGGGTCGACCAACTCATCAAGTCGAGCAGGACTGACGGTGATAGCTTCGGCTGCAAAGGCCGGTGCTGAACCTGCGAAAAGGCTAGCCACGAGCGTGAAAGCCATAACCGAAATAGAGAAAGTTCGTGCTAATGTTTTAGGCATAAACTATTTTATTTTTTATAAATCTTCAAACCCAAAAAATGCCAAATTAATCTTTGCACATCTTCATTAGATTATAACAATTTTTATTCCGTTTGACAAAGAAAAACATGAGTTAAAAAACAAAAAAAAAGCCCCTACTAAAGGGGCTTTTTCATATGTTGGAATCCTGAATAGTTTAGAAGGATGGGGTGGCGATATAGGTCAATGTGTTGTAGTAATCACCAGCTTCCTGCAGTGAACCGATCTGGATCTGGTAGCCAACTTCTGTGTAACCCTTATCAGTGGAAGTTCCGTCAGCTGGGCCGTTGTGCCACATAACTTCGTATGGAGTCGAAGTGGCAAAACCACGCCAGAGGTTATTGCCATAAGTATCACCGGCTGACAGGGTTGAATCTTCAGAGGTGAAACCAAAGTGTCCATAAGTCCACTCAGCATCCAAAGTGTTAGCTGGATTTCCCCAAAGCTGAGGAGCACTCGTAGTGCCGTTCATGAAAGAATCAATATCTGAATTTGCATTACTGGTCAAATTCTGATTCTGCTCAACAGTCACTGTAAAGCCGTCGTCAGCATTGGTAGTAACTCGCAAAGCCTGACCCATCGACACTGGTGAACCGACTGGCAAGGTGCCAAAAGCCATAGTAGTCGTAGCTGAACTTGTTGACATTACTTGGCCGTTCACGTTCTGTCCAGCTGCCAAATCAGAGATAACGAAAGTCAAAGTAGCTGCAACGCTAGCAGAAACATCGACATTGTCGATAATCGCCACCATGGTTGAAGCTTGCTCGACAATAGTGCCGTTGCTTACCGTCCTGGTAGTGACATTGAAAGTCTGAGAACCGACTGCTGCCGGATTGGTTACATTGCCTACAACCACAGACCAGGTGCCAGTAGCTAAACCGCCAACGCCTACCGTGCACAAGACATTCTCCGTGTCCAAGATAGACTTAGTGGTTCCTACAGGGCAAGTTATTGAATTGGCATCAGTAATATTGCCAAAAGCGGCGGGATAAGTGATCTGGATTACATTACCATTGACTAGCGGAGTGTGGGTAATCATGGAAAATGTGGAAGTAGCAACCACAGACTTGTCCGAATTGCTCAAGGTGTTTTTTACACTAGTCAAGGAGGCGGCGGTAGCCGTATTGACCAGACCGTTCACGGCCACAAGTGAGATGATGGCCGTAATCGACAAAACTTTTCTAAACTTATTCATGGGGATAGTTTTTAAAATTATTAGTTTTTTTGGTTTCTTTTTTAAGAAAAACTGAGAGGAGAGGATGCGTTTACCGTCATTGTCCCGGGATTTTTATGTCCTGTGCTTAACCAAGAAATTCGACCTGTGCTTCGTTTTGAGAGAGTGACGAAGCAAGTCTTAGCAGTAGCATAGGATCTTCCGTAAAACAATCGCTGGCAAATTATTTTTTTTCTTATATGAAATTATTATAACATATTTTTTATTTTTTTATCAGTTTTTTAAAACATTAATACATATTTTTTTGATAAGTGATTTATTGTTTAATATCAGCCATATTTTAGACATTTAACTCTACTTTTTAAACAACCACCCCCTGCTTTTTGTCAAATATTTTTAAATTTCCTTCTTTTTATCCACACCTAATCTTAATTTCAGTTAGATGCCTTGCAATTGACGACTGCCATTCCTAAACAATGAAAGACTGGCAATAACCTATTTATTGTTTCTTGCAAAAGCCCAACTCGCAGACCAATCCTTCAGTCGTCGCGCACCGCTCCTTTTGACTAGAATCACAGCAAGGCTGATTGTCATGACCGCAGCGATAACAGATGTTACTGCTCAGCAAGTGTTCTGGCAAACAGCTTTGGCTACCAGACTGACAGGCTGGTAGTTCATTGGCGCCACAAGCCGCACATAAGCCAGACAGGCATTCGACGGTAGAGGTGGTGTTTTCATTATTAATACAAGACGAACCATTGAGGCAACAGGGTCCACCAGGAACTCCACAGGCCACACATTTATCTTTTTGGCAAACTAACTCCCCTGCCCCGCTCTTTGTCTTGCCCGTACAAGTGCTGCCGTTGCAACAGTTCTGCTCCTCCCCACCGCATTCTTGGCACAACCCTTCTTGGCATGACAAGCCACTATTACATTTGTTATCACCTGAACAACAAAACTCATCTTTTCCGCCACAACCGCAGGTATCGGCGCAACGATTACGCGCAGGGTCATTAGGATCTATGCAGCATTGCTGTCCGTATGAACATGCTGGACTAGTCGCACAGCACTTCAGGCCGTCCATACCGCACTCCTGGGCCATTAAAATCTCCGGCTTTTCAGCTTTTTTTTGGGCAAAAGGCAGCGAACAACCGGACAGGATTAGGGGCAATAAAAATAATAGAAGTGACTTAGTGTAATTTTTTTTCATTTATACTGCAAGTTCTAGCTTTTACGTTTTTAAAACTCGAATTTTGAATTTTGAATTTCGATTGAATTTTTAATGATTAATGATGAATTTTGAAACTGGCCGCAGCTAAGTGCGGAGCATTTGATGATTTAGGCATTAAAAAATTAATCATTGATTCAAAATTTAAAATTCGAAATTAGAATTTAAAACCGCACAACATGAAACCACGAGATCCCTGCCGGAATCCCGTTGGTTTCGAAGTCACGGGATCCCTCGCTGACGCTCGGGATGACAATTTATTTTTTAGTCTTTAGTCTTCAGACTTTAGACTTCATCAGTATGTCGGCACGACTATATACACAACCTGCGCCGTGTAACTGCCCGGTTGTTGCTGCGCGCTAATCTGCAAGCGATAGAGCAGATCAATACTCTCACTGACTGTCGGCAATGGGTTATAGCCAATTTCCTTCATGCCATTTTCCAGTTTGGCATAAGAATCATTGGCGGCAAAACGCGAAGGGGCTAAACCGGACAGAGTGTCATCGCTAGTATGGTAACCGAAACCAAGACCTGGCCAAGCCGCGGGGCTGTCATTAGTGGCGGCCACTGGCGTAATCGTGTCACCTCGATCGTTGATCATGTCTTGGTCTTCGTAAAGGAATAATTGATAGCCGCTCTCAGCATTTGTATTTATCTGCAAGCGCTGTGCTCCTGCCATCGAAGTGCCAATAGGCACGGTGCCGAAAGATATAGTATTCGGTCCAGTAGAAATATTGGTTATGACGCCATCGACAGACGTGCCAGAAGTCACGCCGCTAAGGGCGGTGCCGAGTGAACCGCCGCTCGCTACCAAACTCGGATAACTTTCGCCCGAATCCCTCAAAACAGCCTTGTCGCGGTATTGAACCGAATAAGCCCGGAAATAGTAAGTAGTGCCGACTGCGGCAGCATTATTGAAAATCGTGAATTCCCACTCAGCCGTGGTGCTGGCTGGGTGCAGGAAGGTTGAAGTCGAACTGCCTATCTCGTTATGGGTCGCTTTGACAGTCGTCGAGGCTAATAACAAGGCCGTAATTGCAGCGTTGTCAGCGTCAACGCCATCGGCAAAGGTCCACAAAGCCGAAGTCGATCCGATCTCGCCGACATAATTAACATCGCTCGAAAAGTCCGGCATGGTCGAATACTGCAAACGCATCTTGACATTCATGCCGCTGACTCCGTTGCTTTCGCGCACAGCTAGGCGCAGCTTGATTTTATTGCCAGCAGGGATATCAGAAGGAGAAACGCGCTCTCCTGCAGCCGGAGTGGTCGGCGTCTCGTCGTTCTCGTCATGATAGAAGCGCCAACTCTTGGAAACAGGCAGATAGATCGGGCTGTCATCCCAAACGATGTAGCCGCGCGGATCACCAGGATCAAAATCGTAAGCTTCACCCGCAATTGAACCTAGCAAGCCGGTAAATGTCCATTCTTGCCCAGGCGTACCGGAAAGATTGACATTATAGCCGGAGCTGACGCCGGATGAAGTGGCGAAACGGCAGCCGCTTACCGTCTTGCCTGGGTTGGCATTAATTACGCTGGCCGCAAGCTTTATCAGGCTGCCCCCAACCACGCTCAATTCGTAATCGCCGTTATTAAGCGAGGTTATGGCTGGCGTGCCTTGCAGATCCAGGCCGTTTGCATCAGTATTCTTGATCTGATAATAGTTGCCATTGAAAGCACCGCCGTAGATGCGGAGAGCATAGGCGCCGCTGCCCTGGTTGGCTAAAGTCGAAGTGGCTGTCGATAAACCGACGATATTCAAGCTACCGCCATCAACAGTCACGACCGAACTCGAAGCCAAACGCACTGCCGCGATGCGCGGTGAGGCGCCTAGATTGACGCCGTCAAAATCGGTCTGATAATTCCAATACTCGGTCGTACCGGTTGAGATGTGATAATCGCCCCAAATAAAGAGCGAACCATCGATATTACCGTTATCCATCGAATAGAGCGAACCTGAGGAGTCGACATTGTATGCGGTCGCGGAAGAATACCACATCTTTACGTCAGCGTTAGCGCTGACTCGCAAAGTGCCGTAAGCATCGGCTCCGGCAACCTTCGTATTGAGCATGCTTGAAGTGCCGTTATTGATATTCAAAGTCGAGCCGGTCCAAGTAGTCGAGGCGCCGCCGACACTGTTGGTGAACAGGCCGCGTGCTTCAAGAGTAACGCCGGAGTTCAAAGTGAAAGACGAAGCGCTTGCCAGCGAGAAATCTCCTGTCGTGGTGGCATTGCCGCTGATTGTCCAACCGCCGGTCGTGCTATTCAATGTCAAATTATAAAAAGACGAATTGCCTGGCGCTATGGTCCTGCCAGTCGAAGTCGAATCAAGCGTCAACGTGCCGTTTGAGTGAGCAAAAACTCCACTGTTTGACCAACTGCCGCCAACAGCGAAAAGCGACGAAGATGCCGCGGAGTAATTGCCACTTGCGCGAATGGTAAAGTCCCCTGCCACGTCGAGCGAGTTATTATTTGTTGCGGCCGTCGCATTGACCGCATTGATACCGTCGCCTACATACATGTTTTCGCGCACAACGAAGTTACCGCTCTGTAGCGTGTAGGTCGGAGTCCCCGCCGCGGCTGGGGACAATTCTAGGCGATAGTAAGTAGCCGGTGTGACAAATGTATTGCTATTGCCCGCGTATTTGAACGAAGATGTTGCAGGAACGATGCCTCCGGAAAGCACAAGAGGCGTGCCACCGCCAGTCAAAGACCAGGTCACGCCACCAGCGATCAGATTGTGGTTGAGCGAGACAGTAACTACGCCGGAAGCAGTGATGTTACCTGTCCCGGCTTTAGTTGTGCTGGCCACCGTAGCGCCGTTGCCCAAAGTCAATGACGAGAAAGTCCAAGCCGTGTTGCCGCCCAAGCTGCCATTGCCGGTCAAGGTGAAAGTTCCATTAGTCAAATTGATCGTACCGTTGCCCGTAACGCTACCACCATTAACCGCTAAACTAGTTGTACCC
>JAAXVE010000185.1 GCA_013335665.1 Candidatus Falkowiibacteriota bacterium | reverse complement strand
CCAGCCCCATACTTCTTACAAGATCTTCCGGGTCGATTCCTGCTTCGGATTGATACATTTTTTCCAAGATGGTCTGTCCGGCAGAGGAGTTGATCTTACCTTCAAAAAGCAGGACGATCAGTTTGGCGAAGTCATTGGCCGTTATGTGTAAATCCTTGATTGAAAGGTTGTCTGTTTTGAGGTGCTTGAAAAGCTCACTGATAAGCCAGTTAGAAGTCAGCTTGGCTAAACGTCCCTTTTGGCCCTCATTCGGCAAATCTTTGGCTTCAAGCCAGCCATGCAGCTCAGAAATGACCTGCTCGGTGTAATCAGCTAGCGGCTTGTCACTGACAAGTATTTCAGCATCCGTGGCTGATAACCCATATTCGATAGCAAAGCGCTCTTGTTTGGCTTGTGGCAGCTCGACTAAGTTGGTGCGGATTTCCGCGATCATCTCATCGCTTAATCTGACAGGAGGAATATCCGGGTCAGGGAAGTAGCGGTAGTCGGCCGAAGTTTCCTTGATGCGCTGTCGCACTGTCGCCTGTTTGGCTTCATTCCAGCCCCGAGTTTCTTGGTATAGCTTCTCGCCATTCTCGATCGCTTGGAGCTGTCTGGCGATTTCGTATTCGACAGCCTTTTCTACCGCCTTGAAAGAGTTGATATTTTTCAATTCGACTTTCGGGTTAAGCTTGTAGTCGCCGACCGGTTTGATTAAGCCATCCTCGTAGAGCCATTTGCCTTTTTCCTGCAAGCTGACATTGGCCTCGCAGCGCATCTCGCCCTTTTCCATGTCAGCGTTGGCCACTCCGAGGTAGCGTAAAATCTGTTGGTAGTTCTGACAGAATTTTTTGGCAGTTTGCGCGTTTTTAATTACCGGTTCGGTTACCATCTCCATGAGCGGTGTGCCGGCACGATTGTAATCAACTAGCGAGTAATCCCTTCCAGCCGGATGTGAGAGCTTGCCCGTATCTTCTTCAAGATGAATTCTGGTGATTTCTATCTTCTCGCCATCGACTTCAAGGAAGCCACCATAAACCAAAGGCAAGTCAAATTGTGAGATCTGGTAACCTTTTGGCAGGTCGGGATAGAAATAGTTCTTACGATCGAATTTTGAGTATTGATTGACTTGGCAATTCAAGGCAAGACCGACTAAGACGGTCGATTCAATCGCGCTGCGGTTGGCCACAGGCAATGTTCCAGGATGCCCAAGGCAAACAGGGCAAGTGTTGACGTTAGGCTCCTTGCCGATCGAGTCATTATCGCAACGGCAAAACATTTTGGAAGCAGTGTTGAGTTCGGCGTGTATTTCCAAGCCAATAATTACATCGAATTTATCCATGAGTGAGAATTAATTGTATTTCTTAAATTTTAGCCAAAAATGGCAAAAAAAGCAAGGATAGAAAATGCCAGTTTTTTGGCTAATTTAAAATAAAAAAGCCACATACATTTAAGTCGTGGCCTGGTTTCCTGCCAGGGTTTTTGTGAGAATATCAACCGTGTCAGGGGCGTGTCGGTGGAGTTTGAGGAATTTTTGCATGATTTGCAGTAGGAAATTTTATTGCTTGCCATTACGTTCATTATCAGATGAACCTTGTTTTCGTTTTTCTGCAAGTAATTTGTCAATTTCCGTTATTTGGAGTGCGGCAAACTCCTTGATTATTGCTAATGCAAAAAACAGCAAGGATCTATTGATCCCAGCGTTAATAAGCGGAGCAGGGTCGTAGCCTGCAGGGATGTGGAACAGGATGAATAGCCCGACTATATTAAGGCCGATCAATATTACTATGGATAGTGCGGATAAGATGCAAATCGTGACTAGGTAGGCTCTGGCTTTTATGGTAGGTTCCATTTATCTCTTTCTCCTTCCGAATTTAGTCGATGCTTTAAAAAGTTTTGATGAAAAAAGACAGGTAAAAGCACTGTTTTATATCCGGAATGGAAGAACCCTGTGTACAGGACTTACCAGGGAATATTATCAGACCCATATGGAAAGTATTGTAAGGTCACTTTCAAAAGTCGACCTGAAAAGGGTTTCTGAA
>JAAXVE010000184.1 GCA_013335665.1 Candidatus Falkowiibacteriota bacterium | reverse complement strand
CTTCCGATCTGCTCTTCCGATCTCTTGAAAGAAGGAGTTTTGACACGAAAGGCGTTGCGAAATTCCGCTGGGGCATCCTTTTGCCCGTACTGTCAGGAACCGCTTTGGAAAGACGAAATGGAATATATCGGCCGCTGTACATGGCAAAAGGATGCCCCAGCGGAATTTCGCAACGCCTTTCGTGTCAAAACTCCTTCTTTCAAGCAGTACGCTTCCCTGTTGGAACAGGGGATTAAGGAAAAGGAACGGGAAAAGTATGTGCGTCTTCACCTGTGGTGGGTAGGCAACGATGCGCGCCGGAGAGAAACATCGAAAGCGCCTGGTTTGTCTGTTCGGGAAAGCGCGAACATTACGGCCTTGGCGGAGTTGCTCGATGAGGCCGACGATTACGAGATTCTGCTGAAAGCCGAGGTGATGCGGGAGCTTGGTCGTTTCACTGATGCGCAGACGTTGCTGGACAAACAATACGGAAATAAATATCAGATTTTTGTGGAAGTTATCAGCGATCTGGTTGCGAAAGGTGACACAAGGGTTAGGGTGCTTGCTAAAGATGATGATTTTCTAGAGTTGTCGACCGGCATGGCAGTTTTCCAGTTTGAGCAGAGGTGTCGCCAAGTTAATTTTCCACTCACGCCGCCGAGCTGATTTTCCAGTTTGTATTTAACCGTTGCCAAAGTACTTCTTGAATGTGACATCTATGGAAATCAAGGAAAAGTCAGCCTGAAATACGAGTAAAGACAGTCACTCTCATATTATCCCCAAGCGAATTATCAATAAATATGCCGAGCTTTATGTTGCAATCATCATCAACCGATTCATGGATCAGCTGGTTGACCGTGGTGTAATCCTCCATGCTCATGCACTTATACGCCGCGGTCAGAATCACCAGCAGCCCATTCGATTTAGCAATATCTATACCCTGGTTTGCCAGGCTCGCAATGGCTCGTTCGACGGATTCCTTAGCCTTGTAGTCACCATGGGCCGTTCCAATTCCCATATGAACGCCGCAAGATCCACGGAGTATGATAGCTATATCGGCGAAATCGAGACCTGTCATTGATGGCAAGCATGCGGCTCGGGTAATCTGAAGCACAACGGTGCTCATCAAGTAACTGGTAAGAGCCGTTTTCTCCATCAGATCCGGAGCTATATCCTGAAAGGTGACAATACAGTCATCGGTAATTTCAATACAAGAATCTGCCCATGAGTTTCTCGCCAATCTTGCAGCTCGGTTTTTATCGGATTCACTGCCTGAATACTCCTCACCGGGACACATAACGGCGATTGTGAAAGAATCGGCCCTCCTTCCTGCCTCGGCGATGAAGGCAGCCTTTTCAACAAGCTCTGGATTTTTGGGGCTGATTAACAGAAACATTAGAAACGTGTTGTCTTCTACAAGTTTCCGGGTTAGGGCCTCCTGATCACATAGTTCATTGTTTTCGAGGGAAATTGCGGCACTGAACTCAATTTTGTAGTGTTCTGGATTTATGATTTTTTCTGCGGCTCCGGCTATGTTTTCGAAGAACTTTTCGTACCTGGAACCGATACCGATGATACGTATTCCTAAGATACCGGGATCTACATATTCGAACATGTGTTCGTCCTTTTTACATGCATGGTGTGAAAAATGGGAGGAGTTCAGCAGTTCCTCCCATATGTTCCACCTCTTGTTGCTTCTGGTGATTTTGTGGACTTGCTTGAAGATATATTTTTACACTAACCGCCACGCTGAACCGTCAGAGCATGTGCTATAACATGTTTCCCCTCAACAGGCTCAAGACGAGCGGTTATGAACCGCATTTTTCATTATTGCGATTTCCTTGCATCCAGAGTTTATCGTAGATTCAATGTGATACTATATACCACAAGAAACGACAAACCATGTCGTTTGAGATCGCGTTTGGGGATTGAAAATGGACATCATCTACCGCCAATGGCTGATCCTGCGCATGATTCCCCGAAGGGGGCGCATCGCCACCACCGAGATCCTGAGACGCCTCGACTCCGAACATAGCATTCGAA
>JAAXVE010000183.1 GCA_013335665.1 Candidatus Falkowiibacteriota bacterium | reverse complement strand
CCAAGACATGAGCGTTCCAGCGCATACAAGAATTGACAGCCATCCTAATGGAGATGTTTATGAATTATGGTCTCAACAATATGGCAAGGTTAATATTGCCAGGTCAGATTTTATCTCTACTGTTTTTTTAAATCACTCTTTTGATAATTTAGCCACATTTTCTAGTAATAATTTTTTTAGCAAAAATTCAGTTGTTAATACAAAAAAGTTCGACACAAAAAAAGAAATCATTAATGGTAAAGAAAAGAGCTATTTTACAAATTCCTTGGGAGGCACAACGTATAGAATTTGTGTAATAGACAATACATCAATTAAGAGTACGTGTAAAATTACAGACGACTTCAAACTAAATCTAGACTACTGGAACATGTTGTCGCCTCAGGCGGTCGGGTATAGCGCGGGTGTCCTTGATTATTTTGCAAAGAAATTTGCTGAAATCGATAAGGCTCGACCGCAGCTTGGTTTTGTTGATAGCTTGATTGCCGGAGCAGAGAACTTTGCAACTTCGAGAGTTGATTCCTTGAAGTATGACTTAGGACAGAAGATTATTACCAATGGCGATGCCTTGCGTTCGATCTGGGGAGCTGGTAAGGCGCTTGCAGTAGAGACTTTGGATTTTGGCGGCTTGATGACCGAAGCGGCGGTGGAGACGACTGTAAATACTGCTCAGATGGCCTCCAAAGCCACCAAAACGGCCGTAGAGCAGGGAAAGGAGCTTGGCGCCAAAACTGCCGAGACTGCAGCCAAAACCGTTGACCAGGTAGTGAAAAAGGGCAAAGTCCTAGGTTCTAAAATAGTCGCCATTACTGCTAAACCTGCCCAAGCTTCAGCGAAAGCCTTGCCCGAGCCTAAATTGTTGGTTGAAGCTCCAGTGAAGCAGATAATCAAAATAACTCCGCTTTTGGCCATTTTCCCACCTGCTGATGTCACGGCGCCACTGGCCACTCCGACCGTCTCTTCTTTGAAAAAGAAGGACGGTTTTTTGGTGATCGGCGGTGGCAGGGCAGAATCGTCTGATATCTTGAGACTAGACGGGCCAGCAACCTCTTCTATCGATGTTTTGCCCATTGTCGAGGCGAGTAGCACAGCTACTTCTGTTGATCCAATAATCCTGCCACCTGAGGCGACGAGTACTGCCAGTTCAAGCGAAGCAGTCGCAACCTCCACCGAGGAAGAGGCGACAAGCACGCCCGAAGAGCCGCAACCCATCGTTTGCTCAGAATTGTCTTATGACAGTGATGGCTACTTGGTTACTCAGACGCTGCTTCTTGCCAAGAGTCCTTACTGCATCGAGGGCAATCCGACTCTGCCAGCAGGTGCAACACTAACGATTGAACCAGGCGTGTTTGTTAAATTCAAAGTCGGGTCCGCCTTGGATATAGTCGGCACTCTCGTTTCGGTCGGCTCGTCAGCAAAAAAAATATATTTCACTTCGTATAATGACCACGAAGGAGGTGATTTATCTGAATCGAATCCTCATCCGAGCGATTGGAAGGGGGTGGTGTTTGAGTCAGGGTCGGTTTTTGAGTCGGGCTACACTGTCATGCGTTATGGCGGCGGCGGGATCGGCTTTGCGGCAATGAAAAAAGCTAAAAAACCTAAAGCTAAAGCGATGTTGGCAATGCAGCAGTTCTTTTTAACAGGGCCTATTATCAGGTTTATTGACAGTACGGCCAATATTAGTCATTTAGAGATTTATTACAATAGTGGAGGCGTTATCGCTGAGGGCAATTCCGTAATTACGATTGCTAACTCATTAATAACAGACTCGATTTTTGCGCAAGGCAACTCCAGCGTCATGGCTGAAAATAATTGGTGGGGTGATCGGCACGGTCCAAATTATTTTGATATGGAATCGGGTTACTCCAGTGCGTCAGCTTTTGGCAATATTGATTTTGATCCATGGCTGACAGTTGAACCCGCTTGGTAATAAATGGTTTTTTTGGTATAATATATTGAATGATAAAAACATAAATGGCCTACTTTAAACGCAACGGCTATATTTTTTCAGGGCTGCTGGTCTTGTCTGC
>JAAXVE010000067.1 GCA_013335665.1 Candidatus Falkowiibacteriota bacterium | reverse complement strand
CTTTTCTTTGTTAATGTTATTTTTCATCTAGCTTGTCCCCACATGGAATTAAATAATCTTTTATTGATAACTACTGGCTTCGATACATGCCCCAGGATGCCAGCGTGTGGGCGTTAATAATCTCCCTGCATTTTATCATGTCCGCTATTTCCGCTTCGTCAAACCACAGCGCCTCTATATCTTCTTCTGGATCCGCGTCCAGGGAGAATTCTTTAAGGTCAGTGGCAACATAGACATGCATCATCTTCGCTGAACGACGGTTGCTCATCAGGTAGCTTCCGAGCAGTTTCAGCGTGTTTCCTTTTAAACCCATCTCTTCGGCCAATTCCCGATTAGCGCCAATTTCTGGCGACTCGCCCGCCACCACATCACCGCCTGGAAATTGCAACAAATACTTGTCTGGCGGATAAGAGTACTCCCGCTGAAGCAGGATCTTGCCATCCGGTCTTTTAGCTATGATGGTCACGGAGCAATCGGCAGAGTCTTTAAACCTAAGATAAGTTGTCTTAATACCGCTAGGCAGTAAGACTTCGTCCTCAATCAAAGTCAAACGAGGATGGTTAAAAATCTCTTTTGATGACAATTTCTTCCACATCTATTTTTCACTTATAACATCCTTTATCCATTTTTCGTAATCAGCATTGGCGGTTGCTTCCATGCGTATAATGCACGGGGTGTCATATGGATGGATCTTTTTCACTTCCGACTTTACCTTGTTCCAATTTTTCTTAGAAGTCTTGACGAGCGTCACCACTTCTTTTGCATTTTCAATCTTTCCTTGCCACCAATACGAACTCTTGATCGGAAAAAAATTAGCACAAGCAATCAAGCGCTGCGCCAACAAATGAGCCGCTATCTTCTTAGCGGTCTTCATGTCCGGATGTGTGATGTAGATAATTATAAATCCCATACTTTTTCAAATACTACCACATATCCGCCAATTATCAAACAAAGACCTATGATTTTTTAGATAAAAAAATAGGCCTGGATTTTCTCCAGGCCCCTGATCCACCAGCTATGAAACCGCTAATGGGTAACCTCCCTTCTTCCCATGAAAACTGTTGGGAATAATCTTGCCGTCCTTGATAGTGCCGGCAATACAAACAAGAAATTCTTGAGCCCCCGTCACCATCAATTCTTCAGGCTCGATCAGCAAGGCCATTCCTTCCTCCATGGTAATTCCCCGTGGAGTCAGATATGGGCCAATGTGGCACACAGGAACCGTGTGACGATCTAAGGCATCAAAGGGGTAGCCTCCGTTCACGTATTTGATCGCTTTGATCTTGCCATCAATAAAGGAAAGATTGAATTCAAAGAAGATTGAAAACGTCCCTGTCCTTGCCACCTTACTCCATTCGACTGCGTTATTGATCGTCCCAAGAACGCCTTCGAGTTTTTTTGGTAATTGTTGAGGCTCTTGGACGGTCTTGTTGCCGCCAAAAAATCTGGCTCTGACATACGTAACGCACAAGACCGCAACAACGGCAAAAACAGACAAGGAAATAACCATAACTACTCCATTTGCGTGAATTTCATTTCCCATGCTTGACTACCTCCAAAGTTATTTTCGCTTCTTTTACATATTCAAAATCAAAAAGGACGCAAAGTTCAATGGTATACTATAAATGTTTTATTTGAAATTGTCAATAAAAAACCCGGCCGCCTTTTTTACCAGCCTATTTCGCCAAAATGAATTCCCTGACCAATATGCTCAATCGCTTGCCTGACCTCGGGAATAACTTCAGTAGGCAAATCATTCAACGGAAACCATTCAAGTCCTCCGCATTTTTCCGGCTCCATGTTAACGATTTCACCTTGCCACTTTTCAGCCGTCAAAAAAACATCGAAGTATTCCCGATCCAACGAAAGCCTGTGCAGGCAATAAGCCACTTCCAAATCGTCGGGATTTAACGATATGCCAGCCTCCTCAGCTGCCTCGCGCATAATGCATTGTTTGGCAGTCTCCCCGCCCTCGAAATGTCCAGCTACCAAGCTATACATACCGTCCCTGTAGCCAGTATTGGCGCGACGAGACAGCAAAACCTGGCCATCTTTCATTAAAATAACATAAGCGGATGCATATGCTTTGAATTTTTCCTTACTGGTCATATGATTGACATGACTTGTAATTTGTTATAAATTGCCAGATTGCCTTTTCGTACATTCTAAATTAGCAGCTTTTCACAATACTGCAAACGAGGTGTGAAATGTATACCCTATTCAGCATAGGTAATGTCAAAAAGTTCGTTAAGGACAACGCTGACTCAATTAGTGATCAGGGTAGGCAAATCTTGGAACGCGCCGAAAGAATTTCGGACAATGGCATTTTCCCTGACAGTATGGTAGAGCCCATCATGGATGATCTCTACCTGTCTTGGAAATTTCGCGATGATGTCATGAGCAGCACTGAACACGAATCTATCAGATTCCAAGCCATCTTGCAACAGACCGTAATCTAAATTAACGAGCCTGTCTTACTGTGCGTAAGGCAGGCTCGAATCATTTTATTCAACTCCCAAAATTATCATAGCCTCAGTGTAATAAACTTGCGCCACCCGCCTAGCCTCCCTTGATGATACCCGAGACAGCACATGGTCCAAGCGTCTCTTTACTGCTTTAACCGCACCACTTCTCGCTGCTTCCTTGGCGTGACGTAATGCCTTTTCCTCAAAAAAAGCCAAGCAATCAGCGTCGCACAAAATGTTCTGCTCAGCGTCACCACCCTCCTCGTGTTTCAAAATAAGATGTTTAACTCTTTCAATAAAAGGCCTGCCCGCGTGCACGGCCTCCAAAAACCTTGCAGCTTCCTTGGCGCTAAGCTCTTGGTGTTTGCGTAAAAATGCAGGATCATCAGAACCTTTTTTCCAATCTCCATGAAAAGCGCGTTCGATATCATGCAAAAGACCAGCAACCATGAGGGCCTCATCAGCATCTGCTTTCAGGTGTGAAATCCAATAGGCCGTCCTCTGGCCATGTACAATATCTGTCGGCTTACCTGCATTGGTAAAAGAATCGATTAAAAATTGCTCGGCTTTTTGCTGTAAAGAATCCATATTATTATTTTTTGCCAAAAAATTCTTTATAACTACCGCTTTCTATAATTTCACCGTTCTGCAGGCGATAAATTACATCGACATCTTCCAAGGTGTTCACGCGATGAGCAACGATGATAATAGTCTTTTGTTTCAGTTCTTTGGCTAGGGCTGTCTGGATCTTCTTTTCCGTGGCCATGTCCAATGATGAGGTCGCCTCATCGAAAATTATGATTTCTGGATCTTTATAGATAGCTCGGGCGATGCCGATGCGCTGACGTTCTCCACCGGAGAGATGGTAACCGCGTTCCCCGATTGTGGTTTCGACACCGTTAGGCAGTTTGGCAATGACGTCGCCAAGCTGAGCGATGCTAATGGCACGGTCAAACAGCTGCTGATCAAAATCGCCATGTAGCGCTATGTTTTCCCGCAATGTCACGTTGAACATTTCCGATTCCTGCAGGACGATCGCACAATGTTTAAAAATTTCCTCACGCTTAATGCTATAAAAATCAACTCCGCCGATTGAGTAATCACCTTTGTCAATTCGATAAAGACCGATAAGCAACTTGGCCAAGGTTGATTTGCCGCTGCCAGTCGTGCCAACCAATCCGACCTTTTGGAATTTTTTTATTTCCAAGTCCAGCTTTCTAATATTTGCCTTAGCAGCTGCGTGACGGCCATCTTTCTTGTAGGCAAAGGAGGCTTTAGTTATTTTTAATGAATCCCATTCAGGAAAAGGTTTATTGCCATCATCATCACTATTATCAGCCCAAAAAATCAGCATCATGCGCCCAATCGTCGCCTTGATGTCGATCACGTCGCCGTAAACGTCCATCAACTGCGTGGCGCCGCTGATTAATTTCTGAATGTATGAAAAGAAGATGACAATAGCCCCGACCGTTATCGTACCGGCAGCGACGCCGCGGCCGACCATTAACAAAAACAAACCGATATACGCGCTATTTACGATTTGGAAAACTTTCCACTGGTTGTTCGTCAAGATGATGATCTGCTGATCGAATTTTTTTCTCAGCTCTTCTTTTTCGGCAATCGACTGCTTGAAATGCTGTTCTGCACCGTTCGACTTGATTGCCATGATATTAGACAACCCCTCCACGTACGAGCCGCTTGAACCCTCCATGGCGCGGTTTCGTTCATCACTCAAGTCGAACAAACGACCGTTGAAATAGTTTATAATTAAAAAAAGACCAATTAGATAAACGACCAGCACCAAGATGAATGCCGGCTTCAAAAGCAGGAAAACTGCGAATATGCCGACTGTCGAAGTTAGTGCTGGCAACAGCCTGTTATCCAGAATGCCCGATAAACCTTTGAACGAGCTGATGCCATTCTGGATTTTCATTTCCTTAGAGCCTGTATTTTCCTGGCCATGTTCCAATAATGACTGCGATAATAATTTCTCAAAGCCATTAACCCTGATATCATAAGTGATCTCGTTGCGCAAATTAGCCAAGCCACGCTTGGTGGAAAGGCGCAAAAAAGCAACGACTGCGGTCAAAAAGCCAAGCAAGAAAGCGTACCAATAAAATGTCGTGAGCGGTTCGCCTTTTGTGTAGTTCGTGAAAAAATCAACCGTCTTGCCGATAAGCAATGGCGGAACGATGTCGTAAAAAAGCAAAACGATTAAAAAAGACAACCAAAGAATATAGGCTTTCTTTTTTCGGCCGAACAGGAATAAGATAGCCTTGATCAGATTGCTCCAACTAAATTTCTTGGAATCAACGAAATTTTGATAACTATATCTTGCCATAAAGTAAGACTGGCGCCCAAAGCGCCAATTTAAAATCAGCCTTGCCAGGCTGTCCTATAACATTATATTATCACATATTAGCCATTCCAGAAACTTTATCAAGTCTTGCAACGGCAGAGCTTTATTAACCATTAAGCCTTTTATGTTTATATTCGAGCAATGTCTTGACAATGCCCTCACTATTGGCGTACTACGTTCGAAGGGTCGGCACCGTTATTTCCAGCCGCACTAACAATGCGCCTAAACCGCAAAAGCCCGCAAACTGCACTAAGTAACGCGGACTTATTTTTTCACATTAATAACAGGCATATGGATTTTTAGGCACACACATTTTACACTCTAAACAAAACCCACCCCGAAGCAATGCTAGGGGTGGGAATTTTTTTATCCAAGATGACGCAACTAATTCATTACATCATATTTAAGATGAAGATAGGAATTTTTCAAGACGTTACACTCCTTAAGTTTCAGCGACTTGATACCGCTCAACTCCTTGGG
>JAAXVE010000066.1 GCA_013335665.1 Candidatus Falkowiibacteriota bacterium | reverse complement strand
GTAAACTCTGCAATTGACAGACGCGATTTCTTCAGTGTGTACAACGCCACTCCTCTGGCTTGTCCAACCACTAAGGCCGTCTTGACGTTTTTGCAAAAAAACAACTGTTCTATTGCAGAGACGTCTGGTTTATACTTTTTAATTACCACCTCAATCTGATCGTGCAATTGGATCAATCTATCGGCCAGGGCCTCTTTGGAACTTGTTTTTATTGAGGCGTAATAAAGGCACTCAAGCCGTCCATTTTTGCCCACTCGCACAACCCCTACGCCAGTATCGGCAATGCCAGGATCAATACCTAGTACCACTTTGCCCCCTGTTGTTTGCATAATCAGATTTTTTATAGGTTGCTAATATTGTGATAGTAGTCATTAACGTCCTCATTGTCTTCCAACTCCTCTATAAATCTTTCGACTGGAACCAATTCATCATCGTCGAGTTCTTGAGTTTCCTTAGGGACATATTCTATTTGCGCCATTTCAACGCTGATTTTTTCATTATCGAACCACTCCTTCATCTTTTGTAAATCAGCTATTTTGGTATAAACTATCAGTCCTTCTTCTTCCTTTAAAATGTCATCCGCCCCGGTATCAATCAGGCTCATCTCCAACTCCTCCCAATCCCTATCACCCAAAGACTCTTCACTCACCCTTATCACGCCCTTTTGCCCAAAATTCCAACCGACCGCTCCCATTGAACCGCCATTTTTCGAAAAAATATGTCTAATTTCTGCGGCAGTTCTGTTTTTATTATTAGTCAGGCACTTAACTATAAATTGGGTACGACTTGGACCAATACCCTCATAATATAATTCTTCTATAGCATCACCTGCCAGTTCACCAGTTCCTCTCTTAATTGATCGCTCAATATTTTCCTTGGGCATGTTTGCCGCTTTTGCTTTTTCAATAGTCATGCGAAGCATGAAGTTTACGGTAGGATCACCACCTTTTTCCTTGGCGGCGAGAGTAATCAAATTTGCTAGCTTTGTAAAAATCGCTCCCTTCTTGGCGTCGGTCACGGCTTTCTGTCTTTTTGTAGTGGCCCATTTACTATGTCCAGACATAAAATAAGTTTACGTAAAGTTATAAAAATAAAGCAGGCAAAGGCCTGAATCGATTATATTTTAACAGATTTTATTGCAAAAATCAAGGTGCAAAGTGCTATTTTATACACTTTTATTAAAACAGTGATATAATAAAAAAATAATTTTTAGATTAAGTACATGCTTGATGATTTAAACCGAATAAAACAATTCGACACCGGCAAAGTTGCCGAATCAATCAGCTCTCTAGCTGAACAGATGCAGCAAGTCTTGGAAGAGGCTAAACTAATAAAAATTCCAGAATCGTACAAAGACATCACGCAGATAGTGGTAAAGGGTATGGGCGGTTCAAATCTGGGGGCACACATAATTAAGGATGCCTTGGCCGACAAACTTCCGGTCCCTCTAAATATTTCAGCCGGATATGACATCCCCGCATCGGTAAATAGTAAAACCCTTTATGTTCTGTCTTCATATTCAGGAACAACCGAAGAGGTCCTAAGCGTTTATAATGAGGTCAAAAAACGCGAAGCAAAGATAATTGCCATTGTTTCGGAAGGAAATAGCCAGTTAGAAAAAATTATAAAAGATGACAATATTCCAGCTTATATTTTCAAGCCTAAATATAACCCCTCAAATCAACCAAGGCTAGGTTTAGGCTATTCAATTTTCGGTATTGCCAGTCTTTTATCATCCACTGGGATCTTTGATTTCGACAGAGCTATTCTAGAAGGAATTATTCGCAATCTGCAAACATGGGATGAATCATTACAGCTTTCAACTCCAACAAAAAATAATCCGGCAAAAACAATTGCTTCCGCAATCTACAAGAAGCAACCCATTTTAGTCGGTGCCGAATTTATTGGCGGAAACTTACGCGCCTTTCGCAACCAAATTTGCGAAAACAGCAAAAATTTTGCCAGCTTCCTTGTCCTGCCAGACCTTAATCACTTTGCAATGGAAGGATTGGCAAACCCGGCCAGCAATACTGAAACTCTATCCTTCGTCTTTTTTGACTCAAATCTGTATCACCCAAGAATACAAAAAAGAGCAAGATTGACAAAAGAAGTAATTAAAAACAACAATATTCCTGTAATTGAGCATCTTCTCATGGGTGAAACTCCGCTAGAGCAATCATTTGAGTTGTTGCAGCTTGGCTCTTGGACAAGCTTTTATCTTGGTATCTTAAATCAGGTAAACCCCGTGGAAATAAAATGGGTTGATTGGTTTAAGCAAAAATTAGCAGAAAATTAATTGTATTTTTCAAATAGCGCCCTCTTTTTCAGAGGGCGCTATTTGTTTATTGACAATAACAAACATTTGTTTTATATTGTTAAATATCCGACACCCTTTTGGGGGTTTTTTATTTAAATTTGGCGCTATCGTCTAGTGGTTAGGACACCAGGTTTTCATCCTGGTAACCGGGGTTCGATTCCCCGTAGCGCTACATAAAGAAAAAGAAATTGGCTAGTCCAATTTCTTTTTTTTCAGCTTTTGACCTATCTGTCAAACAACTGTATAGTTTTAACATGACCACTAATGCTAGCCACAAATTAATACTTGCAATCGAAACGAGCTGCGATGAAACAGCTGCTGCTTTAATTGATTTTTCAGATGGCAAAATAACAGTTAAGTCGAACGTCATAAATTCCCAAATTAAATTGCATCAAAAATACGGCGGCGTGGTTCCAGAACTAGCTGCAAGAGAACATGTAAAAAACATAGTCCCGGTCATACACGAATGTCTTAAAGATGGCAATATAAAAACCAGCGAGGCAAAAAATATAATTACTGCCATAGCCGTTGCTGCAGGCCCCGGTCTTGTCACTTCACTTGTTGTCGGCGTTGAGACCGCAAAGGCTTTGTCTCTAGCCTGGGAAACGCCCCTAATACCAATAAACCACATTGAAGCCCACATCTTTGCAAACTTCATATCTAACGAATCAATAAATTTACCTGCAATTATTCTAACTGTTTCTGGAGGACATACAAATTTAATGAAATTAGATCCGACTTACCGCTTAGAAATGGTCGGCCAAACTCGCGACGATGCTGCCGGAGAGGCCTTTGATAAAGCGGCACAGCTTATGAATTTGGGATACCCAGGCGGCCCGATAGTTTCACGTCTTGCAAAAGAATTCTTAATGACGTCAGGCGCAAACAATATAAAATTGCCGCGACCAATGATTGAAACGCAAAACTTTGACTTTTCATTTTCAGGACTAAAAACAGCCCTGCTATACCAACTTCAAAAAGATAAAGACTGGCAAAAACGCATCCCCCAATATTGCGCCGAGTTCCAACAGGCGGTTATCGATGTACTTGTCTTTAAAACCATGAAGGCAGCGAAAAAATTTTCAATTGGTACCGTAATGCTCGCTGGTGGAGTTTCAGCAAACGCCGAACTTCGCACCCAACTTAAAGCATCCTGCGAAAAAGCCGGCTTATCATTTCACATGCCTGAGCTACAATACACCACGGATAACGCTGCTATGATTGGAGCTGCTGCGTGCTTCAGACAGGAAACAGGGCTGCACAATATAATTGCAAAACCTAATCTTGAAATATAAATTAATAAAACGTATGGGCACAGCAAACAAAAAAAGCATTTTTTCCGGAGTAAAGCCTTCGGGTGACCTCCATCTTGGAAATTATCTTGGTGCTCTTTCTCAGTGGGCGCCGCTACAAGAAGAATACAACTGCATTTTCTGCGTAGTTGACTTGCATGCCATCACGGTAAAGCAAGATCCTGAATTGCTTAATCAGAGAATAATCGAAATAACAAAACATTATCTTGCTTCAGGCATAGACCCAGCAAAATCGATCATCTTTCAGCAGTCTGCAGTAACTGCCCATGCAGAGTTGGCATGGCTTCTTAACTGCACAGCTCGGATTGCCGACTTGAATAAAATGACCCAGTTTAAAGAAAAAGCCGGCAAGAATCAAGAAACGGTAAGCGTAGGCTTATACGACTACCCTGTTCTTATGGCGGCAGATATACTATTGTATAATACGGAAATTGTCCCGGTGGGCGAGGATCAGGTTCAGCACGTTGAGCTGGCCAGAGAGCTGGCAAAACGTTTCAATCATCAATTTGGCGAAACATTCATCATTCCTGCTGCGAAAGTTCGTAAGGAAGGGGCGCGCATAATGGGCCTCGACAATCCTACAAAAAAAATGGGCAAAAGCGATACCGCTTCATCAAACTATATTGCCATGCTAGACAATCCTTCAATGGCAGCAAAAAAGATTATGAGGGCGGCAACTGATTCAGAGGCAACAATAAAATACGACAAAGAAAATAAGCCAGGCATTTCAAACCTGCTAACCATTTACTCTATATTGTTTAATGCTAAAATCGATTCAATAGAAAAAAAATACGCCGGTAAAGGTTATGGCGAATTTAAAAAAGACTTAGCGGTGCTAGTGGAAAATTTTCTAGTCGATTATCAAAAAAGATTCAACTCCTACAGCAATGATGATATAATCGGACTGCTCAAGAGTCATGCAGAAAAAGTAAGACCTATAGCAGAAAAAACACTCACTGAGGCTAAACAAAAAATTGGACTCAGATTATAAAAAATATCGGCTAAATGAGCCTATTTTTTATTTTCTTTTTATTGCCCAAACCGCCAGATAGGTCGAAATTGGAACCGCTAAAATGAGCCCAATGCTACCAGCCAAGGTTCTTACTATTTCTGTTGCAATCATCTCGTTATTAACTGCCTGCCCCCAAGAGCTGAAGCCGCTTTGGCCGCTCGAAAATAGTATCAGCAAGGTAATGGATGCGCCTGCGTAGGCTAGAAACAGAGTATTTGTCATGGAACTTATGTGAGAGACTCCCACTTTATATGCGCGGCTAAAAAGATCCCACCGGCTCAATGTAGAATCAGTTATATAAAGTTCAGACACCGCAGCCACCTGGGAAATTACAACATCGTCCAGCACGCCAAGCGCACCAATAATTATGCCAGCCATCAGTAATCCCTGGAAACTTATATCGCCATTACCCAGCCCAATTAAAAAGCTCGCATCTTCCGTAGCTAATCCTGATAATTTTGTAATATCCACAAAAAACCAAGACAATAGCACTGTAGTTAACAAACTCAAAAAAATACTCAAAACAGAAATATGAGCAAGGCGATTAAAGCCTTCTGTCAGATATATAATAAAAATAAGAATAAAAAAAGAACCGGCAACCGTAATTAACACAGGATCAGATCCTGCCAATATTTTAGGGATAATAAAATCCATAATAACAAAAAAACTCAAGACAAGAGATAATAAGGAGCGCAACCCTTTAAAACCACCAACTGCTAA
>JAAXVE010000182.1 GCA_013335665.1 Candidatus Falkowiibacteriota bacterium | reverse complement strand
GCTTCACCGGCCTTATAGCATCAGGCAAAGGTACAGCAGCTAAATATCTAGAAGGCCGGTGAAGCCGATGATAATTTTTTGGTTCATATTTATTTTAAAGCGGTAATTCAGCTCTTAGGATTTGGCTGATAGGAGTGAAGCTGCCGCTGTTGGTTGCCGGTCTGGCTTCTGTTTTTATTTCGCTATTGAAACTTGATAAAGGTTTGAATGCTGGCTCGATCGGTTTGGGCGCTGCTGGTGCAGGCGTGGCAGGTGTCGCTGGCATTGCAGGTGTTATCGGTGTTTCAGGCGCTATCAGTGTTACAACAGCTTGGCGCATTTCGACGACCGGCGTAACGGTGACTTTTTCAATTATTGGTTCTGGAACAGGTTGTGGTGCTGGAATTTCTTTCGGTAGGCTTTTTTCCTCAGGTTTCATATCTGAGTAAGTAGTGACTTCGTTACGCATCACCTTGAACTGTACACCGGCCTCTGCGAATATTTCCTTGGAGCGGGCGCCGGCATGGTAGTCTTGCAAGGCAACGACGCGGGCTATCCCAGCATTGATAATCATCTTGCCGCAGGCATAGCATGGTGTCATTTTACAATAAAGTGTAGAGCCTTCAAGGGCTGTGCCTACGCGGGCGGCTTGGCAGATGGCGTTCTGTTCAGCGTGGGTGGTGCGAATGCAGTGTCGAGATTGGTGGCCATCAGGGTGAGTGACGGTGCTCATTTCATGTCCCACCTCATCGCAGTGAGAGATGCCGATCGGCGAACCGACATAACCTGTTGAGATGATGCGCTTATCCTTGACGATAACGCAACCTGAGCGGCCGCGGTCGCAGGTGCCTCGAGTGCCGATCATCTCCATGATATTCAAAAAATACTCATCCCAAGAAGGACGGTGGGTGGAAGCATGGTTTTCCATAGGGTAAAATAAAAAAGGTTAACTTGACGAAACCCCCTTGTTTATTGCTTTTTGATGTTTGTCTTGTGGAAAAGTCCTTTTTAGTCTTTCTATTTTAACAAAGCTAGGACGTAAAAGCAATCGATAAATAAATAATTATAAGTGGCTATCTTTAGCAAAAAAGTACAGCAAGGAAGAGAAACGCTTTTTAGCTCGATTCAGCCCTAATAAAAACAGGGGCGTACCCCTGTTTTTATTATCAATTCAGAAAATATTATTGCTGCTCTTTGGCCATGAATCTTTTCATGTCATCAAAAGAGCTCATAAGTTGGGCAGGGAAGATGATGGTTGAATTCTTTTCGATGCTGATTTCTGCCATAGTCTGCAAATTACGCAACTGTAGGGCGATCGGATGGGCTGCGATAACATCAGCGGCTTCGCCCAGCTTTTGGGAAGCCATCAATTCTCCTTCGGCAGCAATGATCTTGGCGCGTTTTTCGCGTTCAGCTTCAGCCTGCTTAGCCATGGCGCGTTGCATGTTTTCTGGCAATTCGATATCCTTGATTTCGACTACGGAGACGACAACACCCCAAGCTTCGGTGTGGGTGTCGAGAACTTTGCGAATTTCGCCATTGATTATGTCACGTTCAGAAAGAATTTCGTCCAGTTGAAAACGACCGACGATATTCCTGACAGTGGTTTGAGCGATCTGGTTGATGGCGCTCATAACATTCTCGATAGCGACGATGCTTTTGATCGGATCTTGCACCTGGTAGTAGGCAACTGCTGAGACGTCGACCGAAACATTGTCTTTAGTTATGATTTTTTGCGGTGGAATCGGCATGGTAATTGTGCGCAGGTCGACTTTGCGCATCCAAGAAAGGTAGGGGATGATCCAGGTCAAGCCTGGTTCCTTAATGCCTGTAATTTTACCGAGCAAGAAGACCACTCCTTTTTCGTACTGCTGCACTACTCTGAGACCTGGCAGGACGATAAAGACTAACACAAGAAAAAAGATTGTGTAACCCATAGTTTTTAAAATTAATATTTTCGGGTCAGAACAACGCTCTGCCCTCCATACACTAAGACTAGCACTTTTATAGGAGTTAGCAAGTTTGTTTGTGCCGGCTTTATCTTATGCAAAAAGAGCGGCTTG
>JAAXVE010000065.1 GCA_013335665.1 Candidatus Falkowiibacteriota bacterium | reverse complement strand
ATGGAGTCTGGGCAGTAATCGGCGTCCACCCACTGCATTTGCGTCCGCAAACCATTACTCACCAGGACGATGATGAGCTGCCTCCGGTTGAAATCAAGATGGGTGGCGAAGAACCAGATTATGTGATGTATGAGGCACTAGCGCAGGACAGGAAGGCTGTCGCCATCGGTGAGATTGGCCTTGATTATCATCACTTTGAAGAAGGGGATGATATTGAGGCGCTCAAACAGAAGCAGAAGCAGGTGTTTATCAGGTTTATCGAGCTGGCCAATAAGGTTGGAAAGCCCGTAGCCATTCATTGTTGGGACGCGTACTCGGACCTGCTCGATATTTTGACGCAACACCCAGCCGCCAAGAAGGGAGTAATCCATAGTTTCGTGGGTGGTTACAAGACCGCGAAAAAATTCATCGAACTAGGTTATGTTATCGGACTTAACGGAGTGATTACTTATGGCGATAGCTTTGACCGGCTGATAAAGGAAATACCTTTAGAACACATGATTCTGGAGACAGACTGTCCTTATTTGACGCCGTCGCCAAGAAAAGGCGAACGGAATGAACCGACATCAGTTTGTGATGTGGCAGAACATATCGCCAAGCTAAAAAATATGGAAGTATCTGAAGTGATGGAGAAAACTACAGCCAATGCTAAAATCTTGTTTGATCTGTAGAACCAGAAAGGATAGGCCTCTCGCTCGGATTATCTATTGATTATGATTATAAAAAAAGACGGACTGGTGCCGTCTTTTTAATTTTACATAGGTGTTTTTTGGCGAAAAAAACTCCGACAGATCGCTGCCGGAGGACTTATATTGTCAGGATTTTCTTTTTCAGAAAGGCCACCATCTGCGGCGTTTCGCCTGCTTGTGGGCACCCATGTCGATCCTAGCGAAGTATAAGTCAGTAAGTATTTCCTGCTGGTATGTTTCGCATTCTTCCCAAACGACTTTAATCCGGCTCTTGAGAGCGGCGGTAATTTCGGCAAGCATTTTCATACTGCACTCGTCAAAGCTATTGAGCTGCAAAACCGAATTAATCGTCTGCTTGGCAGCAATCAGTTCGGCAATAGACATTGTGTTAGCGGCTGAAAACATGCTATAAAGCCTTTCAACCAATAAATAGGGGTCTGCAGTCTCGAGTCGCTTAAAAGTTTCTTCAAAAGTACTTACTTTTTTTTCTTCTTTGGGCATTTGGATCTCCTTCGGGGGGTGGTGTAGTGGCAAAAAATGAGCAGTTGCCTGTTGATTAAAGCATTTTTTATGTAATTTTGTCAATATTAAGCGATATTTATATTGACTTTTTTACCAAAATAGGCAAAAATTAAGGTGTTAAAAAATAAATGCCTAATAAAAGCCAACAACAAGCTCCATGGTGGCATCAGGGCTTGGTTTTATTTTTCAAGCTAAGTAGTTGGATTACAGCCCCGATATTGATAGCGGTTTTTATCGGAAAATGGCTGGATAGGAAGTATGGCACTGAGCCATGGCTTTTTTTAGCGTCAGTGGCTATAAGCTTTTTGGTCTCGACTGCCGGGATTGTCATACAGGGCATGAGGGAGATGAAAAAAGTCGAAGAAGAGGAAAAAAAAGATAAGGAAGAGAAGGACAAACAGCTTTGAGCCAGACGCGGCAAGCATTCGATATTTACATTTAAATTCGTATAAAATAATTATAAGTATGTCAGCTAACCCTGAAGCAAGTAATATGGAGGCCGTTACGCAGGAGGTTTCGCATGAAACTACTCTTTTTGCTGAGCCGATTTTGCAAGTCGGCAACTTTACTATTACAAATTCCTTAATTATGAGTTGGGCCACCGTTTTGATATTGGTGGTCTTTTTTGTCATTGTGGGGCGCAAGGTCAAGAAGGTTCCTGGCTTGCTGCAAAACCTGTTCGAATACCTACTAGAACAGGCTTTGGAGCTGGCCGATTCGATAACCGGATCGCGCCACAAGAGCGAGCGGCTTTTGCCAGTGGTCATGTCTTTGTTTTTCTTTATCCTTATAAATAATTGGCTCGGTTTGTTGCCGGGTGTCGGTACGATTGGTTTTATCGAGAGTGAAGGCGGACATCAGGTGTTTGTGCCGTTGTTGCGCGGCGCCACTGCTGATTTGAATACGACTTTAGCCATATCTTTGTTTGCAATTATTTTGTCACACGCCATGGGCGTGATTTCGCTCGGCTTGTGGCGCCACTTCAATAAGTTCGTCAATGTGAGCTCAATCGCCGAGATGCCTAAGAAAATTATCAAAGAGCCGTTAGTTTTGGCGCTGAATCCGATTAAAGCATTCGTCGGTTTGATCGAGCTGATCGGCGAATTCGCCAAGGTGGCTTCGCTGTCCTTCCGTCTTTTCGGTAACATTTTGGCTGGCGAAGTGTTGCTGTCTTCCATGATGGCTTTGTTTGCCTACATCGTGCCGCTGCCTTTCATGTTTTTGGAAGTGATGGTCGGCGTTATTCAAGCATTAGTGTTTTCCATACTTACTCTTACTTTCATGTCTTTGGCTATGGATAGCCATGACGAGCACTAACCCGGCACTTGCCGGAAGACTAACGGCTAAAGACTAAAATTAAAAAGAAATTGATTTTAGTCTTTAGTCCTTAGTCTTTAGACTTTAGCCTTTAGGAATTAATTTATTAATATCATTCAGTCTTGCATCACCCCAAAGAGAGAGATGATGCAAGGTTGTAAACAAACGCTATGGAATTGACCATGTTAGCAAAGGCCCTGGCTATCGGCTTGGGTTCATTCGGCCCAGCTTTGGCCATCGGTTTGATCGGCTCAAAAGCAATGGAATCTATCGGACGCAACCCGGAATCAGCAGGTAAAATCTTTACCCCGATGCTTTTAACTGCAGCTTTCGCTGAAGCTGTCGCTATTTACGCATTCGTTATCGCATTTTCGATCAAATAGTAATTTGATATTCTGTCTCGAATTTTTTTTCGGGGCAGCTATGAGATTATTAATTACAAAATATTAACAGCAAAAGACTAAAGTCTAAAGTCTAAAGTCTAAATGATTTCAATTTAGTCTTTAGCCTTTAGTCTTTAGCCTTCAATTCATAACATGGAAGAGTTAGTAAAGACATTTCACATCGACATTAAGCTGATCATTGCGCAGCTGGTGAATTTTATCATCGTTTTTGGCGTGCTCTACAAATTCGCCTATAAACCTGTTTTAAAAATGCTGAACGACCGCAGTGACACAATTAAGAAAAGCTTGGATGATGCGCGAGAGATTGAGGAGCGTTTGAAATTGACTGAAGAGGATCGCAAGGCGGTAGTTACTGAGGCTCGACGTGAAGCGACAGAAATCATAGAAAAGGCCAGATTGGCAGCAGAGACCAGAAGGGAAGAAATGATAGCTAAGGCCAAGGATGAGATTGGTGTGATCATAGATAAGGAAAAGGAAGAAATTCGCGCTGATAAAGCTGAAGCGCTTAAGGCCATACGTGCCGAGGTGGCTGACTTGGTGGCTTTGTCGCTCGAAAAGATGCTTAACGAGAAGTTGACCAACAAGGAAGACAAGGAATTGATTAAAAAAATCGTGAAAGAAGGTAAATAAGAATATGAAAGTAAGCACTAAGCAATACGCAAAAGCTTTATTGGAAGCTACCTACGATCTCGACAAAAAGCATGTCGGGGCAGCTGTCGATAATTTCATCCTGACTTTGCGCAAGAATAATGATTTAGGACGCGCCCAGGAGATATTGGCTGATTTCTCCAAACTATGGAATGAGGCTGACGAGACTCTGGAGGTTGAGGTGGTTTCTGCGCATGAGCTTGACCATGAGAGCAAGAAGGATATTACCGGATATGCCAAAGAGGTTACTGGAGCAAAGGAAGTGATCTTAAAGGAAGAAGTTAATGCTGATATTATTGCCGGCTTTGTGCTACGTTCAGGCGACAAGGTCTATGATGCCAGCATCGCGACCAAGCTCAAAGATTTAAAGAAGGAAATCGCTGGGTAAATTTTAAATAGATTATCAAATAAAATTGTAAATATTAACGGTATGAGCAATAACACAAAGGATTTCATTGTCGAGCAGATCAAGGACCAGATTGCCGACTTCAAGGCTAAGACCAAAAAGGAAGTGGTTGGCAAAGTGGTTGAGGTGAGCGACGGTATCGCCCGCATTTCCGGACTTTCCGAAGTTATGGCATCAGAAATGTTAGAGTTCGCCAACGGCGAAATCGGCGTAGCTCTTAATCTTGAAGAAGATCGCGTCGGCGCCATGATCCTTGGCGACTACAAGGGCATCAAGGAAGGTGATGAAGTTAAATCTACAGGAAAAATCTTATCTATCCCCGTAACCGAAAAGATGATCGGACGTGTTATTAATCCGTTAGGTCTGGAAGTCGATGGCAAGGGTGAGATTAAGTCGGATGTTATGTATCCAGTTGAAAAGATCGCGCCTGGTGTTATTACCCGTAAATCCGTTCATGAACCAGTGCAGACTGGCATCAAGGCGATCGACGCCATGATCCCAATCGGACGCGGACAGCGTGAATTGATCATTGGCGATCGTCAGACCGGCAAAACCGCCATTGCTATTGATACAATCATCAATCAGAAAGGGCAGAACATGAAGTGTATTTATGTGGCAATTAGTCAGAAGGAATCGAAGATTGCTCGTATCGTGAATGAATTGGAAAAGCGCGGAGCTATGGATTATACAACCGTTATCGTGGCTGGCGCTTCGGATTCCGCCGCCTTGTCTTTTATTGCACCATACTCCGGTTGTGCCTTGGCTGAATATTTCATGGACAAGGGCGAGGACGTTTTGGTCGTATTCGATGACTTGTCGCGCCATGCTTGGGCTTATCGCCAGGTTTCTTTGATTTTACGCCGACCTCCAGGTCGCGAGGCTTATCCTGGCGATGTTTTTTACTTGCACTCACGCTTGTTGGAACGCAGTGCAAAATTGAACGAAAATTATGGCGGTGGTTCTATGACTGCTTTGCCGATTATCGAGACTCAGGCCGGCGATGTTTCAGCCTATATTCCGACCAACGTCATCTCCATTACTGATGGGCAAATTTTCTTAGAGTCAGACCTTTTCTATAAGGGCATTCGCCCGGCTTTGAACGTCGGTATTTCGGTGTCGCGCGTCGGAGGCGACGCCCAGATCAAAGCCATGAAGAAAGTGGCTGGTAAGCTGCGTCTCGATTTGGCACAATTCCGTGAATTGGAGTCATTTGCCTCTTTCGGTTCTGACCTTGATGAGAAGACCCGTTCACAGATCGAACGCGGTCGCCGCACAGTCGAAATTCTGAAGCAGGGCCAGTACGAACCGATGGCAGTCGAACACCAGGTGGCCATCATTTATGCCTTGACTAACGGCTTTTTGGATGACGTCGAAGTTTCAAAGATTAGGGAGTGGGAAGATAATTTT
>JAAXVE010000064.1 GCA_013335665.1 Candidatus Falkowiibacteriota bacterium | reverse complement strand
TTTTTTATTTGTGGACCCTATCGGATTCGAACCGATGACCCCCTGCTTGCAAAGCAGGTGCTCTAGCCAGCTGAGCTAAGGGCCCATAAACCTTGGGCTTCTTTTAAAAAAAATATTCGCTTGTGGGCGACAATAATAAAACTACATTATTTTTTAAAAGTTGTCAAAGGTTTGGCCTGTGGACGATTTTATTCGGTAGAGCTGTCCTGCACCTGCTCCTGGGCAGGCTTGCTGACACTGGTTAACGGAGAGAGGACCCACTCCATAAAATTGTTGAACAGATTGGTGGCAAGCAGGATGCCAATAAAGCCAACCAGGATGCCAATCAGTTTGTAGCCTAGGCGCGTCCCGCCCTCGCTGCCCAGGTATTTGTCAAAAAAAGGAATGCGACCGAAGTTGTTAACTAAAAATTCGGTCTTGATTACCATGGCGATGCCGATAACTGCCACCAGCAACCCCAAAAAGATGCGCATGATCATGTAGCGAATATTATTTAATGAATTAACGCACGTAATTCAATGGATTATACTTCACCCCATTTATTATAACCTCAAAATGCAGATGAGATCCAGTCGACCACCCAGTGCTGCCCATGGCACCGATAGTTTCGCCTTTATCGACCTGGTCGCCAACCTTCACGTAAAACTTGGACAAATGAGCATATCGGGTCTTTTTACCTCCGCCATGATTAATAACTATCTGGTTGCCATATCCCTTGCCCCAACCAGCAGTTTCGATTACGCCTGCATCAGCCGCATATAACGGTGTCCCGATGTGATCTGCGACATCGATAGCGTAGTGCCTCCATGAATAATACTGAGTGATGCGATAGCCGCTTGTCGGCCAAGCCATCTTATTTCCTACAGGCGGGGTTGAATCTTTAGGTATTTTCTTTTCATCATCTTCATAAGGAGCTTTCACGACTTTATTATTCTTAGGCACGATCAGATCCTTGATCAGGGCCAAACCTGTAGAAGATTTCTTCTTTTCAGGAGTGAATGCATCTTTGCGCCCGCCAGGAATAATCAGTTTCTGGCCTATTTTCAAATGACCAGAATCGGAAATATTATTAGTTTCTGAAATCTTCTGCTCATCAATATCGTACTTGCTGGCGATCAATTTCAAACTTTCTCCACTAGCCACCGTATGCACAACACCACTTACCGGCAAAATAGACAAGACGTCTCCTGGGCGAATAACACTATATGCGTTCAAATTGTTCTGCCACAAAATCGTATTGACTCCGATATCAAATTTCTTAGCGATAGTACTGATAGTGTCGCCCTGCTCGACAGTGTAATTTGTGATTTCCGTTCGGACGGGCGCTGTCTCATTCTTGAAGACAACATCATTTTTAGTTGCATCATCGGCAGATTCAGTCGGCTCTATCGGTGCATCCTCTCCGTCAAGCGAGCCGACATCAGCCACTGGTTGACTTGAAGCACTTGATAAGCTGTCTAAATATTTTTGCTGAGTCGAAGTGATAGCTTGCTCCTGATCGAAGGTTTCCTCGATCAATTGTTCAGAATCAGCATCACTAAACTCACTTTGAATCAGGCTCGAGAGGATCGTATTGCTACCGGGAGCAGATAAGTCTTGCGCCTTGGTGTCACCTATTAAATTTGTAAAAACCAAAGCAAAGGTTATTACACCCACAAAAACATGAACCAGCTTCTGATCCAAAAGATAATTAATAAAAGAGGTCTTGGAACTATTCCACCCCAAACGACGCATCATTGTGAAGTATTGCTGATAGATCTTGACCGCCACTTTGTAAAAAAATAACCGAAGCAACCATTTACCCGGTTTTGCAAAAATCTTTGAAAAAACAAAGAGAGCTGTGTTTTTCAAAAAAATTAAAATTTTTAGGAAAAATACCAGTAACTCTACTGATATTTTTTTTATTTGCCTAGATATACAATTAAAGTTAAATCTGTAAAAATTTGTTATATTTTAACATTAAAGCTAATTTTAGTCAATTTTTGGCCAAAGCTAGTCAATAAACATGGCGTCGCCATAACTAAAAAACCTGTATCGTTTTAAAATTGCCTCTTCGTAAGTCTTTTTCAGAATATCTAACCCTTTCTCAGTGTTTGCAGGCTCTTGTTCAATAAAAGCAGAAACCAACATCATTAAAGTTGATTTGGGGGTATGGAAATTCGTGACCATGGCATTAACTAACTTAAATCGATACCCCGGATGTATAAAAATATCAGTCCATCCGGAAATAACTGCCGGGCAATCAAGCGGATTTTCTAAGGCCTTTGTAAATTCGCTTCTCTGCGCAATGGTCTCAAGCGTCCTGGTAGCAGTAGTACCTACAGCAATAATACGTCGCCCGTTCCTTTTTGCTTCAATTATTTTAAGGATATTCTCTTTGTCAGCTTCATAATTCTCAGCATGCATCTTATGTTCCAAGACATTCTGCGTCTTTATTGGCGCAAAAGTCCCCAAGCCTACGTGCAACGTCAAATGCGCCACTTCTACTCCCAAGGAACTAAGTGCTGACAACACGCTTTCAGAGAAATGCAAGCCTGCCGTAGGTGCCGCAACTGATCCTTGTTTCTGATCATTCGCGAATACTGTCTGATAACGTTCTTTGTCATTTTCAATTGGCGCTTCTCTTTTTATATACGGTGGCAATGGCATTGCACCTATTAATTCTATATTTTTCCAAAACTCATCTCCGCCGATATTGAACTCTACCAACCAAGTCCTGTCAGAGTCATGCTGCAACAGTACGCCAGAAAGAAATTCACTGAATGTAAGTTCTGTTCCAAGCTTAGCACCGCGACCACCCACCAGACATTGCCACTGCTTATTTTTTATCTCGCGCAACAAGAATATTTCTAACTTGCCGCCAGTCAGTTTCTTTTCCGCTTTCAGTCTGGCAGGAAAAACTTTGGAATCGTTCAGCACTAAAAGATCTCCTGGCTTGAATAATCTGGATATTTCCCGAAAAACAAGATGTTCGGTGCGGCCGCTAGCCCTATGCAAAACTAAAAGCCGCGAGCTGTCTCGCGGTTCCAGTGGCGTTTGAGCAATTAATTCTTTTGGCAGATCAAAATCGTAATCTGACAATTTTAAATTCATAATATTCCAACAGTTTCGGCCTTGATTTCGGAGGATTGTCTTTCCCTGTCCGCCTCGGCCAAGCGTATTATTATGTCACGAACCTCATCAGGCGCTGAAACTTGTTCGAAATTGAATCTGTTTTTTTCGGCCGCCGTCTGAACAATGACATTACCATACTTGAATACGGTCGGCAACACCCCTTTAACCTCGCTGGTAACATCCTGAATACGAAACAACCTTTCTTCCGAAATCGTACGCGAAAAAAAACCATTCTGTTCAATATTGATAATCCTCTCATTAGTTATGATCCATACATCAAGGTAATAATCAATGAAAGAAAAAAAGAAAAAAAGCCAAATAAACAAGAAATAGCAGGCACCCGCCAGGACGATTGCGGGAAAATACAAAGAGGAAGTGATTGTGGGATCAAAACTGTAAAACGCAAACATGAAAACTAGCAGTAATGACAGCAAAATAACAAACAGAATAATGCGCTTAAACATAATAAAATAATCGCGACGCATAATCCTGATTACTTCTTCTCCTGGCAATTGATTTGGAATGCGGTGTGCCTTTAACATAACTATTGTTGTAAATTAATATAACCACCCATAAATTCGACGTTCTGTTGCCAATCGATCGTTCCGGCATAATTGAATACGCCCAATAAGACGACCGCTGAAACGGCGATATAGCCGAATGCCGCAAAAAAAGACCCTGCACCTTTCATTCCATAACTAAGAATATGCCCCAGAGCCGTCAAGCTGAACATGCCCCAAAAAACTAAAAAAGCATAAAAAGCATAAAGAAAATAAACCAAAGGAAAAGTCATATATTTTTATTTATATAGTCGAGATAACCTTATTTACGCTCTTTTTCCAGGTGGAGATATGCAGAGTCTGTTGCCAACCGTCCGCGCGGACTGCGATCCAAAAAACCCAACTGGATCAGGTACGGTTCGTATACATCTTCAATAGTAGACACGTCTTCACCGGTAGCAGCAGCAATAGTATTTAAGCCGACTGGCCCACCCTTGAATTTATCAATAATCAACTCCAAAATCTTGCGGTCGATATTATCCAGTCCGAGTTCGTCAACCTCCAACATAGCGAAGGCATTGAAACAATGCTCTGTACTGACTCGACCATCCCCTTCCACCTGGCAATAATCGCGTACGCGCTTAAGAAGACGGTTCGCCACGCGAGGAGTACGGCGTGAACGTTTGGCTATATCTCCAGCTGTTGTTTCGTCCATCTCTACGCCTAAAATCCTGGCACTGCGCCCGACGATACGCTCCATATCGTCATGCTCATAATAATTCAGATGGTAAGTCATGCCAAAGCGGTCGCGCAATGGGGCGGTCAGGGAGCTGACTTTAGTCGTGGCACCGATAATGGTGAACTTAGGAAGATCTATGCGCAAAGTCCTAGCAGACGGCCCCTTGCCGATCACGATATCTAAAGCATAATCTTCCATAGCTGGATAAAGTATTTCCTCGACACCGCGGTTCAGGCGGTGAATCTCATCAATAAACAAGATGTCACCCTCCTGAAGGTTGGTCAGGATAGCAGCTAAATCACCGGTCTTTTCAATCGCAGGACCAGAGGTGATGCGGATATTAGCACCTAATTCATTAGCTATGACGTGGGCCAAAGTTGTCTTGCCCAAGCCTGGGGCGCCATAAAGCAAAACGTGCTCGACAGTTTCTCCGCGGCGCTTGGCTGCTTCAAGAAAAATCCTCAGATTCTCCTTGATTTTAGACTGTCCCACGTACTCTGAAAGCTTTTGCGGCCTTAATGTTACGTCAGTATCGTCTTGTGCTATTTCTTCAGTTGATATGATTCTATCTTCGGTCATAATATTATTTCTTCCATTGTACCCTGATTATGTAACGGTCGCAATCCTTGACAAAAACACAAAAAAACAGTCGAGATCTCACCGCTTGCCATGAAATAATGAGATTAGAAAATAAAGAGCGCTGGCTTGGCGCTCTTTATTATAAAAATAGACAGTAAAAAAACCTATAATATTTTCCAATCCTGATAATCCTGTAGGATCCATACCCTGCTCGGTAACAACAAACCATCTCTCATATTCCCATTGAGTGCCTATATCAAAAAGCGAAGTCGAGCCCTCAAAGCTCCTTCGTGGGGCGGCCTAGCCGCCCGTGACGACCACGTAGCGCCCGCCCACGGTGGCCGCCGAGTGCCAGATGCGGCGCCCCGGAGGGTTGGCGCACTGCAGGTCCGACCAGCGGTATGTGTCTGCGGAGGGCGGGAAAATGTCAGGGGGGCGCTGAAAGGGTTGGCGGCACATTCTGTT
>JAAXVE010000063.1 GCA_013335665.1 Candidatus Falkowiibacteriota bacterium | reverse complement strand
CATCAAACTGCAAGCCGCTTTGGGCGCTAAGGTTATCGCCTCCGAGAGGATCTCGGCTTTGCGCAAGGATGTGACCGCCAAGCTCTACGGCGGCGACGTGTCGCGTAAGCGCAAGCTTTTGGAAAAACAGAAGAAGGGTAAAAAGAAGATGATGGCCATGGGTCGCGGCAGCGTGGATATTCCAAGCGACACTTTTGTAAAGATTTTGAAAAGACAATAATATGCAATTATCAAAAAGAAAAAAAGCTATCCGATTCCTCTGGTCAGTAATCAGCCTTATTGTGATCATCTCGATGCTAGCTTGGTCCTTTGCCGCAGCGATGATGTAGGTTTAGTAGATTAATTATTAGTTAATATAAATGTCAAAAAGACACTGGCAGCTTTACCCGCTGATTTCCGAAGAAGCGGAGAAGAAACTGTCTGATTTTGATGATGTCACAAGGCAACTCTTGTTTAATCGCGGCATTACTGATGCCGCCGCCGCAGAAGTTTTCTTGTCGTCAGATTACGTGAAGTACAGGCACAGTCCGTTCGCCTTCAAACAGATGGCCGCGGCTGTCGACCTGATAATCAAACACATCAAGGATGGTGAGAAGATCGTGGTCTACGGCGACTATGACTGCGACGGTGTGACGGCCTCTGCCGTGATACTCGAAGTTCTGAATACGCTCAAAGCCAAAACGGACGTGTACATCCCGGATCGCGTCACCGAAGGCTACGGACTGAATCGCCAAGCCATACAGGAGCTGAAAGAGGGCGGGGCGAAATTGATCATTACCGTTGATAACGGAATCAGGAATAAAGAAGAAGTTGAATTTATCAAAGGCTTGGGCTTGTCCGTGATAATAACGGATCACCACGTCCCGCCGCCGGAGGTGGAGTTGCTACCGGATTGCATTATCGTCAATCCGATGGTGCCGGGCGAGACCTATCCTTTCAAGTATCTGGCCGGTGTTGGCGTTTCAGCCAAACTAGCCATGGCTTTGATCGAACGGGCTAAATTATCCGACGAGCTTAAATTAAGATTAGAAGAGCGCATCCTGGACTTGGTCGCTTTAGGTACGATCGCCGACTGTGTCCCGTTAATCGATGAGAACAGGGTCTTGGTTAAGAAAGGCTTAGCCGTCCTTAATCAAGCTCGCCGCCCTGGCTTACGCGAGCTGGTTAAAGCTTCAAAGATCAATCCGAATAAGCCGCTCGATAGTTGGAACGTCAGTTTTCAGCTGACCCCGCGCCTGAATGCGGCTGGCCGCATGGATCATGCCAATACCGCTTTCGAATTATTGATGGGTAAGACCGAACAGGAATCGGCCGAGCTAGCCCTTGAACTGAACGGCCGCAACGTCGATCGTCAGAAGATCACTGAGGAAATCGTCAACCAGATCATCAAGAGCGTTGAGGCAGAGATGACCGAAGATAAGATAATCGTCGCCATCAGTCCGAGCGTTTATGGGCGAGGCGATGCTTGGAACGAGGGCATCGTCGGCTTGGTGGCCGGCCGTTTGTCCGAAAGATATTATCTACCAGCTTTAGTAATCACCGGCAACGAAGAAGAAATCAAAGGTTCGGGCCGCAGTATTGATGAGTATAATCTCATCAAGGCCGTCGAGTCGGTCAGCTGTAGTCTTTTCAAATACGGCGGACACGCTGCTGCCTGCGGTTTCAGCATTCGCGGTCAGGAGAATCTGGCTAAGTTCATCAAGGATATCAAGCAGTCAGCCAACGATGCTTTGGGCGGTCTGGAATTGAAACCGAAGTTATTGCTTGAGGCGGATATTGATTTGTCATTAGTGGATGAGAGTCTGCTGGCGATAATCGACAAGCTGGCGCCGTTCGGCGAGTCCAACGCCCGCCCTTTGTTCGTGAGTAAGGGCGTCAACATCGTCGATGTGGCCAAGCTGGGACTGGAAGGGAAGCACCTGCGCCTAAAGATCAGGAACTCGACCTCCAAGGTCAAGACAGCTATCGGTTTCGGCTTGGTGGCAGAGTGGCCAGATCTCAAGATCGGTGATACAATTGATATTGCTTATTACATCGAACTGAACGAGTTTAACGGCCGCCGTGAAGTGCAACTGCGCATCACGGACATGCATTTAACATAAAAATTTCTCGGGCAATTCATTAGTTCGGCCCGGCATTTGCCAATCATTTTTCCTGCTTAGACGGAAGTCTGTGCATTTTTTCTACAAAATAATATTGATACTGATTATTTTGTAGAAAAAATTGCTACGATTCCGTATGCGCGATAAAAATGACCGACAAATGCCGAGCCAGCTTAGAAGCTTTTCACAGGATTGCCTAAAGAACCAATATAAAAATTATGAATTCAAAGTTAGTCATATTTACCGATGGCGGAGCAAGGGGCAATCCTGGTCCAGCCGCTATCGGGGCAGTCATCCGAGATGAGAAAGAGCAGGTGGTTGCGGAGATTTCGGAGTACATCGGCGAGACGACCAACAACCAAGCCGAGTATAGGGCCGTCATTGCCGCGATCGCCAAGGCTAAGGAGCTAGGAGCGATCGAACTGGATTTCTACCTCGACAGCCTCTTGGTGGTCGAGCAGTTGAACGGGAATTACAAAGTGAAGAATAAGGATTTAGCGCCATTATTCATACAGATCCATAACGCGCGCCTGGGTTTCAAGAAAGTCACCTTCGCCCATGTGCGCAGGGAACAGAACAAGGATGCTGACAAATTAGTAAATTTAGCCTTAGATAGCCGCGAGTAATCTAGGCTACTCCGGTCTTTTAGCTCAGCTGGTTAGAGCGCACCGTTCACATCGGTGAGGTCGTGGGTTCGAATCCCACAGAGACCACATATAAAAAACAACCCTCTTCGGGTTGTTTTTTGTTGATATTTTTTTGTAAAGCATGTTAAATTGAAAGGAGTTGGCAAATCTTTCTTTTGACTATTATTAAAATATATTTTGAAATTAATTCCTGGCCTATGTCTAAAATATCACTTTCAATATTTATTTTGGTAATCGCGTTAAGCGTTGTTGTTTTTGGTTGTGCAAAGAAAGATTCAATTTCCGATGGGCAAATTCCAGACAAGAGTCAGAATTCAGTGGCTAGCTCGACAAAAGACAAGCAAGCGAGTTCAAGCAGTAGCCCTGTTAAGGGGAACGATGCTGTTGCGACCAGCTCAGATGTGTCAACCACGCCTGAAAACCTTGACGTGAGTAAATGGAATAAATATGAAAATAAAAAGTACGGATTTGAATTAAAATTTCCTGCTTCTTGGCGCATTAAACATGAAAACAAGTCCTTAGCTCAGACGCAGTTAGGGACCGAAGATGGTTCTCAATCAGTTTGGATAGATGTAAATAAATGCAGTTTTTCAACAAAGTTTAAATATGGTTCGTACGCGACGATCGGAGCTGGAGAGGGCGGGTGTGAAATTAGTATTTATACTATCGTCAAATTAAGTAACGACAACTGTGCGGCAATACGGCTTAAAAGTCCGTCTGTTTATATCGATGAAGATAAGTGTGTCGGTATTTTTAGGAAAATTGACAAGTCGCGCCTGGTTAATCACATGAGCGCCCAAAGCGCCCAGCTAAATGAAAGTGAAGTGCCCAATGAGGCGCGCGTGCCATATGATTTGCTTGTAAAAATTGTTGACACTTTTCATCGGACTCGATAGAAGTGTGTTGAATTTACGCAATAATTATTCTTTTTTTAAAACAATTTTTTAAAGCGCGGCAAGTTAAATAGAACTGACAAGGCCTTGTTTTTGACCAATATTCAAAGTCGTTTTGAAATGAAAATAATTTTATGTCCAAAAAATCCCTCCAAGTATTTATCCCGTTTATCGCGTTAATCTTTGTTGCTTCCGGCTGCGCCAAAGAAAAGGACGGAACTGCCGCGACCATTAATAATGGCGGTTTGGTAGCAATCACAAAAAACAGCGACACTCCCGTGGAGTCCAAGGCAGCAAGTAATCTTGTAGTACGATCTGAGTTTTTTACTGGCCCTAGCACTATAAATACAGGAGGTTGGCAAGTTTATGAAAATAAAGTGCTTGGCTTTGAGATAAGATTTCCCAAGGACTGGACATATAAATCACCAGCCTATGCGGGTGGAATGGCCTATGACGGCAATGTATATCACGTGCTAGGCATGACAAATGGAAAGTTTGAAGGTGATTGGGGTGTTTTAGTCTCTTATGCTTCAACGACAGTCGAGTCATTATTAAAAGACCCAAATTATTACTGGAATAAGTCTTGGACTCGGAAAGTAACGAAAGATTATTATTCGGCAGGTGTTCATTATAAAAAAGTAACCTGGAGTAATGGTGCAGTTGTTGCGTATATTTGGGGAGAGGATTATGATGGCGTACTGGAAATTATTGTGAACAATAAGCTGGAAAAGTGGTCTGACACAATAATTAAATCAGTAAGAGTTAATTGGCAGTCGTATAAGAGTATTGAACATGGCTATTCAATAAAGTACCCTTCAAATTACAAAGAAAGTGTCTTGACGGGGGAGAATAGTAATGTAGAGGAGTACCCAAAAATAGGAGTGATTTTTATCGACAAAAAAACAAAACAGGGCACTTTTGAAGAAGTGAGCGTTGAAATCTACGATAAAGGATTTGTCGATTTTAGTACGGATTTTTTTGAAAGAAATATTTTTAATTTTGAAAAAAATAAAGTCAAAGACTTGAACAGCTTAAAAAGTTATAAGGAATTTGCAACAGGTGAAATTGTTAAAATTAATTCATTGGAGTGCTTTAAATTAAAGAAGGGCAATGAGCTGTACTACATTTTGCAGAATCAACTTAATTCTAAATGGATCGTATTCGCAACTTTGAATGTTGATTCAAAAAATAATCCAAAGATGGACGAGTTGAATAAGAATAGAGAAGAGTTATTAGTCAATATTTTATCTACGGTTACTTTTCTTAAATAATTGACGATACTGTAATTTATGTATAAAAAAACATTACCAGTATTTATCCTGATGGTCGCGTTAAGCGTTTTTGGTTTTGGATGCGCTAAGAAAGATTTAATTTCCGATGGCCAAATTCCAGGCAAGAACCAGAACTTAGCGGCCAGTTCGACATGGGAACAGCAGTCTGGTTCAAGTAGTAATGAAGCCGTACTAGCAGATCAGGTTGCAACAAGTACTCAAATTGCCTCATCTATACACAATTCAGGGGTTGAGGGCTGGAAGATTTATAGAAGTGATAAGTATGGGTTTGAAGTCAAATTTCCTTCATCAATAACGCCAACCATTTATGAAAGTGATAAAAGGCCATTCATGGCATTTGATGGGAAAAAATTGAGATTTGAGGTCCGGATTTATAATGGCATTTCTGACAGTCTTGATAATTATTATTTTTTTGATGCAAAACCGGTAGGCGATTCCAAATTAAGCGGTTTAGACGCAAAAGTTTTTATTAATAAACATGGTCTTTGTGATGGCC
>JAAXVE010000181.1 GCA_013335665.1 Candidatus Falkowiibacteriota bacterium | reverse complement strand
GCTGTGAAGATTGATGCAACTCAAGTAAGTTTGCTGAATATGACGTATATATTTGCCGATGCTCTAACCATTCAGGAACTTATGGAACTACGGGTTGTAAGCAGCGGTCTTATGCCGATCCATATAAGACGCTAAAAAAAGTGATTTATGGCATAAGTGGCTGAAAATTTTGAAATTTTTGAACTACCTGCTTATATGGGTTAGAATTAAAAAATCTGCGGTATAGGCGGATCCATCTAATTATTGTTAGCTCTTTATCGTGGCAGAGCACAAAAAACATCATTACGTTCCGCGCTTCTACCTGAAGCTATTCTCGGAGAATGGCCGAAGCATCAATCTATTCAACATTCGATCCCAGCGTTCCGTGATTGATGGGGGGCTGAAGAACCAGTGCTATCGAGACTATTTTTATGGCAAAGACCTTCAGACGGAGAAAGCTTTGTCTTTGGTCGAAAGTCAGATGTCTCGAATTCTGAACGCAGTTCAGTCTGGCTGCGCACTTCCTATTCGCAAGTCAGAAGACCGCCTTACCTTCTTGCTTCATGTTCTGATGCAGCACACGCGCACCGCCTACTCGATTGATGCATATGACGAGCAAGCCGATAAGCTCATGAAGTACTTGATGGCTCCGAAGATGAAGGAAATGAACTTATCCCCGGAGCAAATAGCGAATATCAAGATCACTCATAAGGATTCCGCCCGATTTGCACTGGGTATGGCCACTCCACACTACCCACTAATAATTGACCTAGATTGGAAGCTCCTTCGAGCAACAGGTAGGCACGAATTCATTACAAGCGACAACCCCGTCGTCTATTACAACCAATTCTTTTCTTTTCGAAGATCGGGTAGCAACACGGGCCTTGCATCAAAAGGGCTACAGATATTCTTCCCTGTAAGCCCTAAACATCTTGTCGTTCTCTATGACAGCAAGGTCTACGGTGTGGGTTCGAAAAAGTCTGATGTCGTTGATGTGTCTGACGCCCGCGACGTGGAACAGCTAAATCGCCTTCAGTTCGTATCCGCGCTTGAGAACGTCTACTTCCAAGGCAAATGCTTTCCAGTGCACCAAGAGTTCCGTGCGTCTGAGCGGTATCGAAGGCTACAGAAGTCGAATATGCAAGTATTTCCAGGTGAGGAAACGGCTGAACATCGCAAGGAACTACTCATGATGTCGAGAGTGGATGTTCGGACTGAACTTCAACTTTCTTTTCTGAGATTTCTGAAGCCCGCAAAAGATTGGCGTAGAGCATTTCAGGCGATGAATCCCCAGCCTGCTGTGGTAGTACGAAATGAACCACTAATGAAAGACCACGAAAATTTCATGGAGTTGGTAGATGCCAAGAGATATAGACCCTGTGAGTTCTTCAAGTATGTCCGTGAAAAATATCCAACGAGCTAACCCGGTGACCTCTACGTTAGAGATATTATCAAAGCATGATAACAACAATTAATGAAAATATTAGAATTTGGCAGGAATTCAATCCAATTGAATTGTCTATGGAAGGCAATCAATTTAATTCTTTTGATTCAAAACGTAATTTAGCAAAATTAGGCTTCATTAAAGCACGTATTGCGATTAAAAATCGCTGGTTTGATGTTTTAACCCTGAGTGAGCTTGTTCGTAAACGGAATAACAGTGATGGTTATTATAGAGTAGTTTATATTCAAATCAATATAGAAAGCTGCGAATATTATATTGGCAAAGCTAATCGGCCCAAATGGTCTGAATTGATACGATATCAGGGCTCTGGAACAAAATTTGTAAATAAATTCAAAAATAATAAGGATCGATTTGTAAGGTATTATTTCGCGATATGTGAGACCGCAGATGAAACAGAACAACTTGAAGCATCTATTGTTGATAGAGACCTATTATCAGATGAAAAGTGTCTCAATCTTGTTTGTGGTGGTGGTGGCATAAGCAAACGTCCATCCACCGCGGAAACAAGCGAAAAAAAACGTAAATACATGAAGAATCATCCTGAACAGTTTAAGCCAATGATTGAAGCATCCCAAAAAGCTTTTCAATCAGGTTATAGTCCAGCACTTCGTGCGCGTAGTCGAAGAATAAAAGATGTCATGAGTGCAGATAAATA
>JAAXVE010000062.1 GCA_013335665.1 Candidatus Falkowiibacteriota bacterium | reverse complement strand
GCCAAAGTCAAAATTAGCCATGATTTACGCCCTCGGGGCGCTCATCGGATTCTCCCAGTCCTTGCTTACTTATGTGGCAGCGACTTTTTTTACAGAAAAAGTCGGAAGCGATGACGTGGGCGTTTACTATTTCATAGCTTATGTTGTTGTTTTGATCATTTTGATCAACTTGCATAAGCTGACCAGGACTTGGGGCAAATCGAACATCTTGCGCCTGGCTATCAGTGGCGAGATATTTATGATGGGAGTAATGCTGGCTAGCATAAGTCCTTGGCTCTCGGTTTTGGCGCTCATGGGCTACTTTATTTTTGATGGCCTGATGGCGGTTAGTATGGACGTAATCCTTGAATCTTATTCCCGTGACTCTTCTTCCGGTCGGATACGTGGCGTTTACCTGACGATTTGCAATTGCGGTTTTATCTTAGGGCCAAAGCTGTCAAGTTGGCTTTTGGGCAAGTTTGATTTCAGCGCCATTTTTCTCTTGGTGTTATTCATAAAGAGCATCGTTTTGCTTTTGGTTATTTTTGGTCTGAAACAAGTGAATAACGGGCAGCCAATTCCACGCATCACCGTGCCAGAACTGCTTTCACGGGCTTGGAAGCGCAAGAGCATTATCAAGATTTATTACATTTCATGTGCTTTGGAGTTTTTTTATGGCATGATGGTGATGTACTCGACGTTGTATTTGATAAATAGCGGTATTAGCTGGGATAACGTCGGTTCGATCCTGATGATCATGCTCCTGCCTTTTGTTTTTTTCGAGTACCCGCTAGGCTGGTTGGCCGATAAATATTGGGGAGAGAAAGAGATGCTTGTCTTTTTCCTTGTCTGGCAAGCGATTGCTACGATTGGGCTATACTTCATTTCAAGCACTGCTTTGTGGGTCTGGGCATTGGCTATGCTTTTGACTCGCGTCGGTGCAGCAGCAGTGCAAGTTTTGCGAGATTCGTATTTTTATAAGCGTATTGATGGCGCAGATGTCGACTTGATTGATTTTTTCCGCACGGCCGCCCCAGTCGGATATATTGCCGCCGCAGTTTTTTCGGCGATATTGCTCAGATGGCTCGGCTTGCGGGAGATGTTCCTGGTCAACGGATTGGTCGTTTTTTCGGCCGTCATTCCAGCTATAAGACTTAAGGATAATTTAAGCGAATACGAAAGAAATCATTCAGCATAAAAATATGAAAATAGCGATAATATCAGACATACATGACAACGTTGTTAATCTGGAAAAATGCTTGAAGTGGTGTCAATCAGAAGGCATTTCCACGATTGTTTGCTGCGGCGATGTTACTAATGCCGAAACAGTAGATTTTATGGCTAGCAATTTCAAAGGCATGATCCATTTGATAATGGGCAATGCTGATAATTATGATGATGCTATTCTGAACAGATATTCCAATATCAAAAATTATGATCGCAAGGGTGGTAAACTATTTTTTGGCGACACTAAGGTTGGTTTTTGCCATGAGCCATATCATATCAAACACTTATTTCATCAGGCTAAGTTTGACATTGTTTTTTACGGCCATACGCACAAACCGTGGGAGTCTGATGAGAACGGCGTGCGCCTGATTAATCCCGGCACGTTGGGCGGTGTGTTTTACAAAGCGTCTTTCGCAGTTTGGGATACGGAGACGAGCGAGCTAACTCTAAAAATCTTAGAAGAAATGCATGGATAAGATAAACCCGAAGTTTAAAAAAGTTGCAACAGCTGCTGCAAAGAAATCAGGCGCAATGCTTTTAAAAGAGTTTTTGCGTTTTGACCGTTCCCAGATCGCTTTTAAATCCAAGCACGAAGTGGTGACAAAACATGATACTGCGTCGGAGCGTCTATTGCGTTTGGAAATTTTGCGTGCATTCCCCGACCACGCCATTCTAGGTGAAGAGGAGGGGTTGGGTGATATAAAGTCCGACTACCTTTGGATCATTGATCCGATCGACGGCACCACAAATTTTACTTTTCATAATCCGTTGTGGTCGATTTCGATAGCCCTGACTTACCAGCAGCAGGTTATTCTGGGGGTGGTCTATATTCCGGTACTCGATGAGATGTTCGTAGCCGAGCGCCTTGGCGGAGCTACTTTAAACAACAAAAAGATCAGGGTTTCTAATATGAAATCCGACGATTCGATCCACACTTTTTGTCATGGTTACGAGATTAAAGATATTGAGCTGGCATTGAAATATTATAAGAAACAGAAACAGACCAAATTCGATTGCAGACAACTCGGAAGCGCAGCCCTGGAGTTAGCTTATGTTGCCGGCGGACGTGCTGAATCAATTATGATCCCCGGTGCTAAACCCTGGGATATAGCAGCCGGCGTTTTGCTGGTGCGTGAAGCCGGCGGGCAAGTAACTAATATTGAAGGCAAGCCGTGGCAGCTTTCCGACCGGAGCGTTTTGGCCACCAACGGTATTATCCATGACGAACTTATAAAAATGATCAAATCGCTGTAAGGCGATTTTTTCATTTGACAGGAACTGTAAAAAATGTAAAATTGGTTACTGGTCTTTTTTATACATCAAAATCGAAAGCGAGGTGTTTGCCATGGAATACGCAGTGACGCAAAGTGGTAATGTGCTCCACATTTCAGGAGACTTGGAGTACGGTACGGTCAGACAGGCAATTTCCTATATCGAAAAAATGGTTGATGGCAGTTCTGGTGAAACCAGAATACTGATCGAATCGTCCAACGGTGATGGATCAAATGGCTGGCTGGCTGCTTCTTTTGTCAGCGAGGTTATCGCTAACAAGGGATTTGGCGGCAGAATTCGAACTGTGGCAGGAAAGATGGTTGATTGCTCTTCTTTGATGCTGTTTTTGTCAGGACAGGACAGGCTGGTCAATTCCGACTCATCCTTCTTGATACACCCTCCAAGAGTTCTGGCCAGGCCAGGTGATGGCCGCCGCTATGTAACCTTGCAGGAGGTGGTTGAAACATTACATGGATATAACGTCGGAAACATTGGATGTTTTTGCAATAACGAGATCGTTCTAGGATTGTTGCGGATGATTCGAGCTATCGATGGAATCTCGTCGGCGGAATACCTCGCTACCTTAGTTCCTTTGTTCGAGTTGGGCATTCATGTTTGCTCGTCCCGAGGTTTTGTTGTTAAATACCTCAATGAGGTTATCCGAGCGACTGAGGATGCGAAACGGGCAAGCATTGAAATGATTCGGCGGAACACGCGGTTGTGTCCGAAGGCAGCATCTTGCTTTTTTGATCAAGCGCGTTTACTGACAGCGGATGAGGCATTGTCTATTGGCATCGCTACCGGATTTTTAGCCGAAGGGGTTAGCACAAGCTAGCCCTATTTTTTTACAAAAAAAGCCACCGTTCAATCGGTGGCTGAGCTTTGCTGCATATTCCCGCAGTGTCAGGGCGTTATCATCCCGTTTCTTGCAGTTATATGCAAGTTGTTTTCCGGGGCAAAGTAGAATTTTGACCTCTTAATGTTGGCCCAGACGTCTTCTCCGTCAGAGTTTTTCCCGCCGAAATAGAAGGTTATGTCCGTTGGTTGTACGATGCGCGTTGTTAGTTGCGCCCAGCCCCATGAGTCAATCATGTCGAATTTTTCCTCGGCAAGGAAATTGTCCGAGCGCTTGATAAAGAATGTAATTGCGCCTGGGTCAAGCCTTTTGAGGTTAACGAGAATAGTTAGCCAGCCGTTTTTAAGCGTGAATCCAACCACTCTTCCCGGGTCTTGGGCAGTCTGCCCGTAAACCGGTTCTTTGATTACCCCGCGACGGAATATTTGGCCATCAAACAGTCCGACTGTGATCCAGCCATGATCATGATAGAAAGATCGCCTTGGGTCTACTTGTCCGCTTGGGCTGCCGTCACTGGAATAGCGAAAAGTTACCTCGCCGTTGTATCTCACGAAAGATAAAAGGGCGACACCCGGGCGGATGATCGGTATGGCAGATAATTGTCCATCACTGCCAGCAAATTCAATGTGAACTTCGCGGCTATCAAGCGGCACGGCTAGTTCCAATGAATACTGGTTGCCAAGGCCACGGACAGGTCTGGAATTAATCAGTTGGATCAGGTCTTTGCCCGAAGTGGCTTCTTGTAGCGGTGGAGAAGCGGCAAAGGTGTTGCCAGTAAAAAAGATAGCTGCCAGAATGATTAATATCCTCTGAATCATGATATTGTACCCCCGTAAAAAGAATGAACTGCGCTGTTTTTATGTAAGCACATTTTTGTATATTTGTCAATGATTTTTGCTTAATTTTTAGCTAATATTATGAAAAAAATTGTTTTCGCCACTCACAATCAGGGTAAGATAATCGAAATGAAAGAGATTTTAAAAGGTCTGCCCTTGGAGATAATCAGCGCCGAAGAGGCTGGCGTTACTGAGGAGCCGGTGGAGGATGGCAAGACTTTTGCTGAGAACGCTTTGATTAAAGCACGTTATGTTGCTAGTAAAACAGGAGAATGGTCGATTGCTGATGATAGCGGCTTGTGCATAGCTGCGCTTGATAACGAGCCGGGTGTGCATACCGCGCGTTGGGGTGGTGAAGCAGGGCAATCAGTCGGACTTGCGCAGTATGCATTGAATAGGTTAGGCGATAAGGAAAACAGGCAGGCAGAATTTTTTAGTGCAGTTGCCCTTGTATCGCCGCAAGGAGAGGAACATGTTTTTCAAGGCTCCATCGCAGGGGCTATTTCTGATAAGCTCTGTGGCGAGGCTCATCCCAAATTACCTTATGATCAAGTTTTTATGCCAAATGGTTACAAACATACATTCGCGGAAATGCCTCGAGAAGAAAAGAATAAAATGTCGCATCGCGGCCAAGCATTTTTATTGGCAAAAGATTGGTTAGAAAAAAATATTGTCAAATAATTAGTTTCTTTGAAAAATTTTGTGGGTAGTTTTTAAGATGGTCTGATATTTGCCGATTATTTTTCCTGCTTAGACGGAAGTCTGTGCATTTTTTCTGCAAAATAATATTGATTATTGATTATTTTGCAGAAAAAATAGCTACGATTCCGTATGCGCGATAAAAATAATCGGCAAATGTCAGTCCGAATCCATAAAATTACCTAAGGAATCATTAATTATATTGGCGTGATTTAAGGAAAGTGGTATAATATGTATGTGAGTAATATACGAACATTATGGCATACTATTTAATTCCTTTTTTGCTGATCGCGTATTTCTATTTGACTCGCGAGGACACGCCTCATGCCAGGCAGTTGCGAGGACGCAACCGTTTGCAGATTATCAATCAGCTAGTGTTCAGACATCCGGAGGATCAGTCCGGGCTGAAGGTAATTGGCCGTAAGTAAAAGCTTAAAAACAGCTTCAGTAGCTGTTTTTTTTGTGCTAAAAATACATCGCTGCACGATACAGTTGGTGGTTATTTAATGCTGGCAAGGCTTAATTACTTTTTAATTTTTTCTGCTATAATATATATAACAACAATTAATAATTCTTTATAGATTTTATGATTAAAAAAGCTAATTGGGGTGTGATG
>JAAXVE010000180.1 GCA_013335665.1 Candidatus Falkowiibacteriota bacterium | reverse complement strand
TCAAAAAACGGCTAGCACGCCTCCGGTCTGGCGAACCGCTCGCCTATATCCTAGGACATAAGGAGTTTTACGGCTTAAATTTTTTAGTTAACAGATACACTCTAATCCCCCGCCCCGAGACCGAACAGTTGGTCGAGGAGGCAATGAGCCGCTTAACGACTAGCGAAGAGCGGGCAACAATAATCGACGTCGGCACAGGCTCCGGCTGCATCGCCATCACGATAGCGAAACAACTCAAAAAAATCTGTCATTCCCGCGCAGGCGAGGATCCAGTTGCAACCAATGGCAAGCTGGATTCCCTTCCCCTCCGCTGCGCTCCAGCCGGGAATGACAACGTAAAAATCTACGCCATCGACATCTCAAAACGCGCGCTAACCACAGCAAAGCAAAACGCCGAACAAAACGGAGTGGCGGACAAGATAGAATTCATCAACGGCAATTTGCTTAAGCCTTTTTTTGATTCAAAATTAATTCAACCTGCCTTCCGGCAGGCAGGAATTCAAAATTCGAAATTGCATATCCTGGCAAATCTGCCCTACCTCACTCCCGAACAGGTCAAGCACTCGCCCACCATCCAACGCGAACCCAAATCCGCACTCATCTCCGGTCACGACGGCCTCAAGCATTACCGCCAACTCTTCCGCCAGATTAAAAAACTGCAATTAAGCAATTGCACCATTCTTTGCGAAATCGACGACACCCAAGGCGCAACCATGTCCGCACTCATTAAAAAAGAATTACCGAAAGCTAAATTTGAAATAAAGAAAGACCTCGGCGGCTACGACCGCCTCGCCGTTATTGAATATTAAACTATTAAACAATTCTGACCTCGTGATATAATAACAAATATGGGCAATGAACTAACAAGCGCTTTCATTCTTGGACTGATCGGCGGGGTAATTCCTGGTCCGGTTCTGACTGCAACTTTTACCGAGATACTGCAATCCGGCATCCCGAAAAGTATGCGCATCATCTTGTGGGCTATGTTTACGGAGACTGTCGTCGCTTTGGTTAGCCTGTTCGCGCTTTCATCTATGGGCTTTTCCGAAAAGTTTTTCCAAGGGCTTTCGATCGTCGGTGCCGCCATCTTAATCTGGATATCGACCTCTATTTGGAAAGTTAACAAAATCGACACCGAGGAAAAAGTACATTTCAGCCTTGCCAAAATATCGGCAATGATTATGGCCAATGGTGTGTTATGGACTTTCTGGATCACGGTCTGCGTACCCAAGGCAATCATGCTAAGCCAGAAGATGGCCTTTGGCAGTTTCCTATTTCTAGTCTTTGTCGAAATCGGCTGGCTCTTTTCCACTGTCCTTGTCGCTTTCGTATTTTCACGGTTCAGAAAAGTCCTCTCCAGCCCTAAAGTGGTGCCGATAATTTTCAAAATATTCGCCTTGACTTTCGCTTACTTTGCGGCTGACATGACCTACAAAAGCCTTAAATTTTTTCTGACATAAAAAAAACCTCACGTCGAAACGCAAGGCTTGTTGCTTTAAAGAGCGTATTCGCCCCAGAATTTTTGATCCATCAGATTGTCAGTCTCGGTCATGATGATGCCGAATTTTTCCAGTCCCTCCAAGGCTATTACCTCAATTACCTCTTCAGGCGGTATGTCCAAATCCTCGGATTTCCGGGAAATTTTTCCATCAACTACTGGAAAAAGAAGGTTGTATTGCCCATGCATCATGTTCAAATATGGTTTCCCATCAAAAAGGATAAAGCCTTGTGACAATACGCCAAACCGCATTTTCAATCGTTTCATCTTTTCACCTCGCACTTTTTTGATGAAGCAGCATTGATAGTATTAATACCAGGGTAAAAATATCGAAACCCAAACCTATTACGGCGCTTACCCAGCCAAAAAACCTACCATTGGAAATTGAATAGAAACAACCATTAAATCTTACAAAAAGAACAAAAAGAACCACGCTAAAAATCGCCAGCAATCTTACTGCCAATCTATTTTTACTCATTTCCTCCTCCTGAAATGGCGCTATGCGCAAAAGTATATTTAAGCACACTTCTTATAAAAAGTCAACTACCCTAACCCAGTGCCTTCTACTAGAAATAATTTTTAATATATAAAATGACAAAATTCGAA
>JAAXVE010000061.1 GCA_013335665.1 Candidatus Falkowiibacteriota bacterium | reverse complement strand
GTGGAATTTCCATGCCTGGGCCCATGCCGCGATTGCGGCCATTAGAGCCGTGTCCTCCCTTGAATCGATGAAAAAAATCATCGCCAGGCATGGGCGGTAAAACTTCCTTGGCTTCAAAAACATCCCCACCCACAACCTTGCCCAAAAAATGAGACGGGGCGTTAACGGGTATGGACTCACCCAAATCGCCAGGCAAAGAGCTATCAAGTACCACCGTCCACTCTTTATTTTCCTTATCTACTATTCTGAAAGTTGAGGTGCTTTGGCGCTCGACCACCAAGCCGGCCAGACGGCCTTCTGACGGGTTCGACCAAAAATTTATGCGAGGGTTCATAAAGTCGTTATAAAATGGGGCGTGGCGGCCAAGCTGCCCGTCTATCGCCTTGCCGGCACCGACAAAGTTGATCGCCGTTCCCAACAACACGCTCAAGACTATAATAGCCGACAAGAGAACTAAGGGCGAGTACTGATAGCCGCGCTTTGTATGTTTAATGTTGTATATTACTCCAAAAATGAATACAGCCGAACAGATCAGCCAAAAAAACGGTATAGCCAGCATGATTCCCTGCCAAAACTCTCCACCCGCCCTATTGTACAATCCGAAATCTGACGGTCGGGAAAGATAGAGAAATAAAGAAACGGAAATTGATCCGAAGAGCAAAGAGAATATGCCAAGCAGCCAAACCACATAATTCTTTAGCAAAAAATGCCACAGCGGCTTAGGCTTCAGCTTATCTTCTTTTATTTTGTTCAGCAAACCTGAATCGAAATTGTTGTCCAGTGTCATAAGCTTATTTTAATATTTTGCTTCTCGGCCTCTTTCCTGAAAAGCTCTTTTGCTTTATTTATCATCGAACCGACCGTCCCGCTCGGTTTGCGAATAATGTCTGATATCTCCTTGTAATCTTTTTCTTCTATAAATTTCAGGACTAATACTTCGCGATATTTTTCATCCAGCCGATTCAGAATTAAAGAAATCTTCTGTTTATCGAGCAATGAATCCATGTCTTTCTCTACATCTATCTTTGATGCTAGCCTGCTTGCCGCCTCGTCATCCAATCCGACCGCATAGCCTTCTGCTCTGGCTTTTAATTTACGATGATTGCTAATGACCTGATTCCTGGTAATCGCATACGCCCAAGAAGAAAATTTCAAACCGTTGTCGAAGCCGTTCAAGCTTAAATATATCTTCAAAAAAACCTCCTGTAGCACATCTTCAGCATCTTCGTCGCAGATGTTGGTCAAGCGCTTAATAAAGGTGAAAAGCTTGGTCTTGTAACGATTTATCACTACCAGAAAATAATCCTGATCTTCCAAGACTAATTTAACCACCTGCTCGTCAGTTAGATTTTGCGTTTTTTCCAAATCAATCATTTATTTGCCGACCCGTCGTGTCATTATGTTTTAATAGGGACTCAAGACTAACTGGCCAAGCTTATCGCACCTGCGCGGCAACCATTTATTGCTCTTTGCAAATCGGATGAATCCAAATTGCTTTGGGAAACCACTTGCGGCGTGCGACTGCCTTGTGCCTGGCTGAAATGCGCCGGATCAATCCTGATGCAATGGCCGCAACCGACACAGCCGGAGGTGATGCTCAGATGGAGGGTTGTATCAGTGCTTGCAGCAGATGATACAACTGATTGTTTACCTTTTCCATTGCCGTTGTCCGAAGTTTTTGTCGCATTCGACGAACACCCACCAAGGACGCTGATCATGAAAACCGCAACAACGAAAAATAAGTATAATTCGTGTTTTTTCTTCATTTTTTTGTTTTTAAAACGGCCTGATAATAATTCACGTGCCAACTGGCATGGAATGCCCCGACTACAGCCAGGACAATTCCTAGCTCAACGTGCAGCCACAGTATAGTTCCATACCAGCTTACAGCCACATTCTGATCGATCAAGATAGCCAGAACAAGGCCAAGCAAACATGAAACCAAAAATGAGACGGCAAGTACTATATTCCATATTTTCCTATGCATATATAGCGTAATCTTACCTGAAATATGCAAATACCTGGTCACAACATATGCTAGGCAGATTACCGCCACAATCGGCAAAACGTGATAACTTGTTACCATACTCGTAATTTATTACTGCCTGGTAATACGCAGCATATTTTTATTTCTTCATTTTTCATTCACCACTTTCCATTAAAATAAAAGATTATGATTGCAATATTTGAAGCAATTCATTAAAGTAGAGATATATGCAATCATTAGCGCAAATATACGCCGCTCTGGCAAGCTATCAATACCTAATTCTATTTCCGGCCACCGTCATCGAGGGGCCAATAGTAACTATTATTGCCGGCTTCTTAGTCGCTCAGGGCCTCATGAGCTTTTTCATCGTCTACCCATTAGTTATAGTCGGCGACGTGGCAGGCGATGCTATTTATTACGCTTTGGGGCGTTGGGGGCGAAATTTCGGGCAAAAGCTGTTCCGTCTACCTGATGAAAAGCTTAAAGCGCTTGAACTACACTTCCAGCGCCACAGCGGCAAAACCCTCCTTCTCGGAAAGGCCTCACATGGCATTGGAGCAGCATTCCTTTTTGCAGCAGGGACGGCGCTCATGCCTTTCAGAAAGTTCTTACTCTTCAATACTATCGGCAGCGCTCCGAAATCGCTCATACTCATGCTTGTCGGCTACTTTTTTGGGCAATCATATGTTCGCATCGGAAAATATTTCGATTACATCGCGATATTTACCCTAGCCATTGCTATTATTATTCTAGCCGGATATCTTTTGATAGCCAGGCGTCTCAGGAAGAAGGAGAAACTATAAATCCACTAATGGCCTCCGAGACTTCTTTGAAATTATTAAGCACTAGGATGTGGTTTGAATTCTCGAGCACGATTAGTCGGGAATTTTTTATTTTTTCATGCATCTTCACCGCACCACTCAAAGGAAAGATGGAATCTTTCTTACCGTGCATGATGAGCACAGGAAAATCTATTTTACCAGCTAAGTCTCGATAATCAACTTTGTAAGACTGTTTCGTGCCATATAAGTAAACCGGTAGACTGGTCATGCCTATATCAGCTATCATCCGAGGGATATTCCAATCACCGCTGTTTGCGAAGCGCTGATAGTCGACATGCCCTCGTGCTTTCTGATTAAAAGGAAAAAGGCTAAAAACTTTGACCAGCTCCAGAAGTGGCCGAATAATCTTGCCAGAAATGATCTGTTTGGGTGCAAGATTCGGGCTTAAAAAAACTGCCTTATCAACAACATCCATGTGCTTGGCTATAAATTCCAAGGCAATCAAGCTACCGAAAGAATGGCTTATTATAATAGGCCTATCTATTCCTAAAAATTGAATGAGCTCAAACAGATCGTCGGCGAACTTGCTGATCGCGTACCCCTTCAAGCCTTTAGGCTTCCCTGACTTCCCATGCCCGCGCAGGTCGAAAGTCAGAATATTATATTCCTTCTCGAACTTGCGTTCATATGGCAACCAGGCGGACGAACTGCCTGAAATGCCGTGCACGAACACTAAAGTAGCCCGACCGGCAATCGTTTCGTTCTTCCTGTAATACAGATTCCTCGGTGAATAAAAAAATTCCTGCATATTAAAGCAAAGAATAGAAAAGATCTAAAATCCTGTCCACACTACGATTGATATCATACTCTCGGCTAGCCCTCAAACTTTCTTCAGCCATAGATTGCCTGAGTTTTTCATCTCGCAAAAGCACCAAAGCTTTTTCAGCCAAGTCTCCAGAGTCCTCTGCTTTAAAAAGAAAACCGTTGCCTTTAACAAAATCCGTAGAAGCGCTATATTTGGCATCTGCAATCAGGATAGGATCGCCGCAGGCCATCGCTTCAAGCACAACCATGCCCTCCAGCTCAGCCAACGATGGCAAGACGAATATGTCGGCTGCATTATAAGCTAGGACCAAGTCCTCATCATTCACTCTGCCGCAGAAGGTTATATGCTTGTCCATGCCCACATCTTTTGCCAAGCGCTTCATTTTATCTTCCATGTGGCCGGAGCCGGCCATAATCACATGCGACTCGGGATACTCCTTTATAATTTGTGGTGTGGCATTAATCAAGGTCTCGATTGACTTTTCCGGATGGAAACGCCCGACGTACAGCAGATGCTTCTTACTCCTATCCAGTTCGAATTTTTTAAAAAACCTGCTGGCATCTACTTTTTTAAACCGTTCGATATTAACGCCATTGGAAATAACCTCGCTTCGCACTTCATCATGCAGCTCTGGAAACATTCTCTTGGCAAACTCCGAAGGATATATTACCGCATCAGCCTGACGGTAAAGCCAGTGCATGAATTTGTAATAAACGACATTCAACGCCTTTTTAGGCATCATCTTTGGCAGATGCAAAAAAATATTTTCCGGCTGGGAGTGTGAATGGGTCACTATTTTAACTCCCATTGATTTTGCAACCTTGGTCGCGATTACGGACGAAGGCGTAGGTATAGTATTGTGAAGTATGTCGATCTGTTCGTCTGACAATATCTTCCGTATCTTCCTGCTCGTTGGGAAAGAGACATACAGCTGTTTTTCAGTCTTTGGCAGGAGCACCGAGGCAAACCTATAAACTTTTGTGCCCTTGTAATAGTCTATCGGCTTCTTGTTTTGGGGGGACATGGCGGAAATAAAAATAACCTTATGTCCCCTACTTTTGAGCAAGTCGGCAAAAAGCAAAGTCGAGACAAAAGCACCGGCTGTATAGTCGATTGGATCGCAAACCATGGCGATGTTCAATTTTTTTTGAACGTTTTCTGGCATAACAATTATGATTAATTCTCTTTAATTATATCATCTTTCTTAAGAATAAACGATATTCTTAATTAAAAAACAAGGGCTATCTTGCGATAGCCCGCGCCTTTGAATCAATGAACGAATCAAGCAGGAATGAATCCTTTGATTATCTCTACGACAATCCGCTTCCTGCCAAACGACATTTTGACAAGATTCTCAACGATTTCCGCAGCCCTAGCGGCGTCAGTGTCAACCACTCTGACATAAGGACGTTTTACAGCTGACTTTGGCGACTGCTTTCCCGTTTCATTGAGATGCATCTCAATATCAAGATGATTGCTACGACAGCTGGTCTGTATGCCGTTTTTCAGGCAATCTACGATCATGTCCATCTTTTCCCTGGCGTAAACAGCAGCATATCCTGACCACTTCTTGAGGCCGCAAGCACCACTAACGGTCCGGCTGTCGGAAACTGCGATTCTGGTCATAACACCGGTCATGTCCTGTATAACTTTCGCCATCTCGATAGTCTCGGCCATGAGCTTATTGTCGGAAAAACCATAGATAATGATCATGTCGCCAGTTATCTTGATATCTGCGACAGTCCAAGTGGTTTTTGCAACTTCACCAATCTCCATCCGCTCAAGCATCTGTTCGATTTTAAAGCGATGCATACTGGCACTGTCTGGGTTTTCATCGACAATTACGATATTCAGACTGATTTGTTTAACTGGCATAAGCTGCCTCCTTCACATTTTATTGTGCG
>JAAXVE010000179.1 GCA_013335665.1 Candidatus Falkowiibacteriota bacterium | reverse complement strand
GTGACCAGAAGGAGCCCGTGCGGTTTGGTCATGTTGCGTTTGATAGCTTGCAGGGCAGAAGACTGGAATCCTAACTGTTCCAAGGTTAAGACTTGGGCTTTCTCGCGGAGCAAACGCATGACAATTTTTTCGCCATCGAAAGTTGGGATAATGGAAACGCGGAAGGAGACTTTGTGTTCGCGGTTGCTGATCTTGAAACGACCATCCTGCGGCAAACGGTGTTCATCGACTTTAAGATTGGCCAAGATCTTAATTCTAGCAGTAATGCCTGATTGAATATTTTTCGGCAAGGTCATGACGTGGCGCAGAACGCCATCAATGCGATAGCGCACGTTGACTTCTTTTTCTTCTGGTTCGATATGGATATCACTGGCGTCTTCAAAGATGGCGTATTCTAATAAAGTGTCAACAACTCTGACCACTGGCAGGTTAGTGGCTAACTTTTTTAAATCCTCATCACCCGATGGTTCTTGACCGACTGCATCTTCAAGGCTGTCGAATTCGGCTTCAAGGCTTTTGTGGTATTGCTTTAGACCATATTGGATGCTTTCCGGCGTGGTGAGGGATAGCTTGATTTCCAGCCCGGTCTTTTTTTTGATAAACTCGAATATTTCCAAATCAGAAGGATTGAGAACTGCCAAAGAAATAGATTCGGTATTACTGTCGAAGGCAATTAGCTCGTGTGTCGAAGCAATTGGCTCCGGAATCGTCAAAAGGACATCTTTGCGAATGTTTTGGTCCTTCAGATTAATGAATGGCAAATCGAAAAATTCCGAGGCTTTTTCATAAAGGCCGGCTGTGCTTATGATCTTCTTTTCAGCAAGATAATCTTCGACGTTTTTGCTGAGAGAGCTAGCCTCTTTGGCGATTTTATCAAAATTGGCTGGCGGCAAGATATTGCCCTTCGCCAGGATTTCTTTGATTTGTTCGAGTTGTAGCATGGGGATTCGCAAGCGTGTTAAACTAATAAAATTATAACATAAAATGAGTAACCCGCGCAATTAGTCTATAACTTTTAGGAAAATAAGTAGATATTTAAATTTTTTATAATATATGTTATGATATTCTTGATTATCGCAAAGGTTGTTTATGAAATTCCGCCTATATTCATTCAGAAATTTATTCATAAATTTCAAACAAAACGCTTCTTCCACCTTGGGTACACTCTGGGGTTTTTATTATATCCGCATCTATTTTGCAGCAATCCTCATTTTGAATATTGCAGACTGGGTGGTGGCGGTTGCTTTGAAGTATAATGCTACTCAGGACCAGATAGTCTTGCATTATAATGTTGATTTCGGTGTCGATCTTTATGGAGACTCTGGCAGAGTGTTTTTATTGCCGCTTTTGGGATTGATTATTTTTCTAACCAACTCTTTGCTGGTTGTGAATGCGAATAAACACGACCGCGGTGTGTCTCATGGCTTGATGGCTGTGGCAACTCTGTGCAATTTTTTATTACTTATCGCCCAAATCTCCCTTTATTCATATAATTTGCGCTAGCTTATGGGTTACGAAAGCTTTTATCTTATTAGAATACTTTTTCTGACTTCGGTTTCTTTTTTGTTCGCGTTCAGTTGGACACCTTTACTGACTCATTTTCTATATAAGTACAAGATGGGTAAGTCGATCAGAAATAGTGGCAATACTCCATTCTTTTCTAAATTACACGCTGGCAAGGCAGGCACGCCGACTATGGGCGGAGTTTTGATATGGGCAACAGTCCTTTTTATCGCCTTGGCTATTTTTTATTTAGCCGAAATAACCCATTTACCTATTTTTGAAAACCTAAACTTTTTGTCACGTGGTGAAACCTTGCTTCCTCTGGGTGCTTTGGTGGCAACCGCCTTAGTTGGCATGTTCGATGACTGGCTTGACGTGCGCGGTCGCGGGGTTTTCGGTGGTGGCGGTCTTAAGGTGCGGCATCGTTTGTTGATTTATACAGTAATCGCTTTGATCGGGGCTTGGTGGTTCTATTTCAAACTTGATTGGGATACTTTTCATATTCCATTTTATGGTGATCTCCAGATGGGGTGGCCTTATATGCTTATTTTTGTTTTTGTCATC
>JAAXVE010000178.1 GCA_013335665.1 Candidatus Falkowiibacteriota bacterium | reverse complement strand
AAAATATAGTCCTTAGCAAGTGGGCGTTGATGCGGGTGGCATGAATACCGAGCCAATCGACGTCATCATCATGAAGTTTGGCAACTGATTTGGCGGCTTGCTGATAATTTCGCGCTGTGCGGCCGCCGCCACTGATCAGGATAAAACGCTCGCCTTCTTTTATTCGTGATTCCAATAGTTTTTTGAATGCTTTTAGAAAGGCGGTGTCGATCTGGTCGGGTACGATCAAAGAGCCGCCGAGAGAGATGATTGTGATGTTATTCATGGGGGAATATTAAAAAAAATAGGGATATTATCCCTATTTAGTTTTATTTTAATCTTGAGTCGATGACTGTCCAGTCAATCGCTTTGACGAGGGTATTAAGGTAGTCAGCTCGTTTCAAGCCGTAATCGATCATGTAGGCGTGCTCAAAAACATCGAGAACCATTAACGGTTCGGCGCCGGCAAGATGGCCTGCGTCATGTTCATTGATCCAGCTGATAACCAGCTTGTCCGCTGCGCGATCGAAGTACAGCACTACCCAGCCAATGCCGCGCATTGAGGCTGTGGCTTTGAGTTGGCTTAGAAAGCTGTCGTAGCTACCGAATTCGGCCGCAATTTTTTGGCCGACAACTGAAGCAGGGTCGAATTCTTTAGGTGTCTTCGACAGGCCTTCGAAATACAGCTCATGCAGACGCATGCCGTTCCACTCCCAGCCTAAGCGCCTTTTCAGTTCGGCGAATTCCGGAGTGGCTGCTTTGTCCTCGCTGATGAGGCGGCTTATTTCTCCCAAGACTTTGTTGGTGTTAGTAACATAGCCCTGATAAAGGGTAAAGTGATTGCTCAGGAGCTGGTCGGTGAGACCTTCCAGACCCAAAAGACCTTCAAATGATTTCGCTTGGTATTCCATATCGTTATCTTAAGAAGTTAGCTATTTGATTTTACACCCTAATCAACATCAGGGCAACACGGGCAGTTGTGGAAAATCCTGCCCTACGGTAGTATAATAGCAATATGGATATTAGGATAAGATTAAGAATTATTTTTTGGCTAGCCTTAGCCTTGGTGCTAGGGTTTTTGTTGTATCAAGGGATCGTGCCGACCGGCCGTATTACCTATGCTTACGATTTTTCCAAGCCGAATTATTTTATTAACAAGCTCTCGCCTCTGGACAGAGTCTTGCCGGTCAGCAGTCGACAGCAGTCAGTTGTCGGCGACCCTGCTTATTTTTCCTTGCGCACCCCGCGTCCATTCTCTAAGGCTAAGATGACAGTTGTTTTTAAGAATCCTGACAATCTACCGATAATCGAAGCAGGTGTCTTGTCTGACAAGAAGCTCTGGCGCTACCAGACAAAACCTTTGCAGAACATGAAGCTCGATGAGTTGCCGTCCGATTGGAATAAAATTGAGTCGGAAGGGTTGTCTCTTTATCAGTTAGGTAAAAAGTACAGCACGGTCGCTTCGTTTTTGCAAAACCCTCCGTCACGCAGCCAGTTGGCTCTATATAATACACAGCTTGCAAATAATTTTAGATTGCCAGACTATCAGGCTGCGACCAGTGCTGTCGAAATTAAACTGCCTATTCGTGGTGCCTTTCAGATGAATGTTTATTTGAAGAATGAGAAGGCCCGTTTTGATTTGAAAATCGAGGATTTGAATTTAAACAAAGACAAGGATGTGGTTACAGTCGAATTGTGGCAGGGTAATGCGTTGATTGCCAGTTCAAGCTTGGGTGATGATGGCGTAAGTGGCGACATCGGAACAGTTTTGCCTAGCCGCAAACTGGAACTGCTTTCAAAAGTACTGCCCGAAGGAGTTTACCGTCTCGAAGTCGTAGCGAATGACGACATCGTTACACAAAAAATAACGACTACTGCCCACAGTTTTTCGTTCGTCAACAAACTTTGGCTGGCCGGTGAAGGGAATGAAGCTAATGCCTTGTGGACTGACAGCCAAGCAGTTAATCTGCAGACTATCAACCCGGCCAAACTGAAAACCGTAATGATAGGCGGTCGTTCTTTGAAGTTGGCAGAAACCTACAAACAGTACACGGAGAGCACAGACGGCAATCTGACTAAAATCTATTTGCCCATGAATGATGTTATTATTTCCGGAGATGGCGTCTTTGCTTTAT
>JAAXVE010000060.1 GCA_013335665.1 Candidatus Falkowiibacteriota bacterium | reverse complement strand
GTTTCATGCCGCTAACGCGGACCAAGCTCTCTACAGCGTTGTTTGCAGAACCGACTATGGCTGAATAAAACAGATCCTCGACTTTCATTGTCTCACCATCAGCAACTTTTAACCGGGCGACTTCCCATTTCCTGGCAAATTTGTAATTATAATTCTCATCCTGAATACTATATGGCACGACTTTATTGAAAGATGGCTTGGTCTCAAGAAAGACATAGGCGCTGACCAGCTTAGTCAAACTGGCTATCGGCATGCTAGAGGTCGAGTTTTTGCTCCAGATTACGTTGCCGGTCTTAGTATCAAGCACGGCGGCTGATTTTGAGACTATTTTGAAAGATACCGGATAGCCATCGGTCGGCTGCCCTTGCCACTGGCCCGCCTTATTATTTGAAATATATAGTGGTTCTACTCGAACCCTGGCCGTGCCTTGACCTGTCGGGGCGATGCGTTTAAAAGCAGTCTTGTCCAGATCGATTACACGATCAGGGTGGCGATCGCGATCCGGACCGAAGTCATTGACGGTTACATCGACGAATTTTTTCGGATCATCCAAATTAAATACACGTAAGCGCGAGTCCTTCGGGAAATCAGGCGAAGCGGCAAAAAGACCTCCTTTGTAATTATACCAACTTGCTTTGCCTGAGGTGATATATCCAGGGTGCTCGAAAATAGCAACCTGCCCGAAAGCGAACGGAAACTTGGCTGACAAAGTTTTTTTGGACAAAACCTCGGTTGTCTGAAGAGACCTCCAAGTATCTTTGCGCTTGTCGTAGTAGAATATCTGCCGCAAGTTATTGCTAGTCTTGTCATAAGTCAGCTCGACCACGGTCTGATTTTTCGGATCCATCGAAGTAAAAGGCTTCAAGTCGACTTGAAAAACATGACTTACAAGTTTAATTTGCCACGGAGTGGTTGAGGGAGTGCCGAGATCGGTTAAGAGCAAAGTAGCTTGTGCGGAGGTGGCTAAGGTCGTTACCGTGGCTTTGATCCCTTTAATTTCAGCTGTCGTGGTAACGCCTGGTAAGACGGTTGCGGGCACTGGTTCATCAGCCCTTACAGGGTTGACGGACCCGGCCGCAGGACTTAAACTGTCTCCAGAGTCCAGTACTTCGGCGTTTGCTAAATTAACAAAACCGCTTGAAATGAATAAAACCGCAACTAAGACGGAAATTGCCATCTTTTGACTTCTCTTTCTTCTCATCATATAATAGTTACATTATTTTCCTTAATCGCGGGTGTAGTATAATGGTAATACATAACCTTCCCAAGGTTGAGTCGTGGGTTCGATTCCCATCACCCGCTCTGAAAAATCCGTTAAAAATTTAGAATAATAAGTCAATTTGATTTTATTGGCTTTTTATTTTAAACTTCTAACCATCATGCCGAGATAGCTCAGCTGGTAGAGCAACGCACTCGTAACGCGTAGGTCGTGGGTTCGAATCCCATTCTCGGCTCAGAAAATCGCAAAGTCCGAAATTAGTACAACAATATCTCAAGGGTCGTGGCTTCCCTGCCCGCCGTGGCGGAAATCCTCCGCCAAAGGTGGACAGGCATTCTCGGTTCAAATAAAAGCACCCGTAAGGGTGTTTTTTACTGTAAAAGATTTATCGCCTTCGCTTTGGCGAGCTTGTCGTTCACTATTTCTGTCAAAGTTTTTGGCTTGATGTGCACTGTCTTCAGCTCAAAATTATTATCCTTACGGCTCATCATCTCAACTATATAAAAGCCGTCAGCTGCCACTATGATGCCGCTTCTGCTACCATTCGTCAAGCTGATTACTGTCCTACCAAATTTACGCGACACTTCGGCAGTTGAATAGTAATCAGTCGAGATATTGCCGCCTTCTGCCGCACTTGCCTGTTCCAATGATTGCCCCGCAGTTAAGCCGTTTTTAACCTTCCTAATTGACGAATACGCTGAAGCATTCAACTCCGGATCACCCACCACTGCCTTGCCCAAGGCGTCAAGCAGCTCTACGGCAGTGTTTTTGTTACGCACGCTGTAAAATCTTGCCAACTCAGATACAACCTGCCACTCAATGCTGGCAATAGTGGCGCGCGCGTCCAGTTCAGCTGGAGCTACGCCCTTGCTAGCCAAAGCATTGCGTAAATCATAATATTCAAAATAATCAATCACGCCATACGTGCTGATAACTGCCGGAACTGAAACGAAATTAGCAGCCGTGCGAGCAATGCGACCGGTCGGTTTAAAGGTATAGAATGTTAAGCAGAAAAGCACGTAACTTGAAAACATTATCACTATGATAGCCATGGCGTAGCCGATCGGACCAAAGTCAAGATTCAACCTTTTTCGCTGTGGCGGCTTTGGCAAAACGATCTTCGCCTCCTCGGCATTTGACCGCACCGGTAAAATTGGTTTCAGTGGGGGGACAAGCGCAGACGACGTCTTAGACTGCTTGGCTGATTTGGCTACGCCTTTTTTTATCGGCTCAACAGCCTGGGCTGCTGGCTTGATAGCTGCCTTTGATTCTGCCTCCTTCTCGACGTCCTCCAAAAAATCAATCACGACTCGGGCGTCTTTGGCATTCTTTTCTTTTTGTTTTGCGGTCAGTGGAACTGGCTTAGGTTTTGCCGCTGGTGCCTTGATGAAAGTAGGCGACACATCGGCAACTGGAGTCGCCAAAGGAGCCAAAGGAGCGGGATTAGGCGTAATAAGTTGCGGTTTTGGAGTAATGGACGGTGCAGGAGGTGGCGGCGGTGGCGGTGGCGGAATTTTTTTAGCTTCTTTTTGTTTTTCTTTTTCTTTCAGCCTTTGCTTCTCTTCCTCAAGAAAATTCAAAACAATAGCTCTTTTGGCTGCAGCCTCCTCGTCAGTATATTTTGGCTTAATTGTATTCTTTGCAGCCATATTTAATTAACAAAAAAATATCTCCACCAGCGTACCGGATTTGATACGTCATCAACTTCCGGCTTTATCTCGGGCTTTGAAAGCAGATTAGTTACGCTTCGCTCTGGGTCATCGACTTTTTTGCTGTTATTGCGGACTACTACTACATTTTCTCCCGGTTTCTTCAAGTCTAAACTCAAACGCGCCTGTTCTTCGGCAAATTCTTTGGAGTCAAGATAGCCGATCAATTTCTGCAGATCAGTCTGCTTCTGCTCATTGGCTTTAATTTCCTCTTGCAAAACTGATATCTCTGAGCCGACTTTGTGGCGTTTTGTTATATTATCGGCTAAAGGAAAGCTTATGGCGAACAAAAGTATGACTAGAGTAATGAAAATCGTATGAGGATTTTTCAGCACCTTGCCTATCTTCGTTGGTTGTTTTGATGATTGAACCATAACAAAAAATGCCTCCGTTTAATATAATAATTATAACACAAAACACCAGCAATAACAAAAAGCGCTAATCAGCGCTTTTTTTTAAGAAGCCTACCTATTACTTATAACATAGTCAAATCGACCAACGCCTTTTTCAGATCGTCGGCCAGGGGGTTTTCCCTCCATCTCTCCAGGATAGCTTCTATCACATGACGATAATGAGCCAACATTTTTTCTTTTGAGGCGCTAAATTGATCAAATATGCTTTCGCCATATCTGGTATAGTCATCAATAAGCTCAGAAGTATTACTCAAGGTGTCAGCCGACTTCACAAGCAAAGAATCTTCCGAGAACTGCCAGATATGCGATAATGCATCAGCCTTGCGATCTTCCCATGGCAAGCTGCGGTCAACTTCGGTTACACTCACGACCAGGTCAGCGACCTCGCGACCGAAACGCTCAGCCAGCATTCCTGCGTCAACCTTCTTGTAGTCGACACTATCTTCTATAGTGTCATGCAGAATACCTGCACAAATCACGTTCTCATTCGCTCCGACAAGCGAAAGAATTATGCCAACAGTCAAAGGATGGGTTATGTAAGCGATGTCTTTATTTTTACGCTTCTGCTTTTGGTAAACCTCATGCGTCTTGATCGAGAACTTGATTGCTCTTTTAATTTTTTGCGTGTAGACCATGCACAAAACGATAAATTATTATTCAGAAAAACCTAAGGCTGCTGCCTTTCCTGCGTTCAAGGCCTTATCCTCCCACTTGTTCTTTAACTTTGGGCTAGCTGCCATGCCACCCGCTAAAACCATAATGACGCGGTCACAGCGATAAAGCTTACAAGCCAGATTAAGCATGAATTTAGGATAACGGGTAATGCCCATTAAATGATTGAATGGGAAAGGCGCGCCGGACGAACAGATTACCACTCCAACCTTTCCCTTAATTGCCTTGGCACGAGCTGTCGGACCGAACTTGAAAGTCACTAAGGTCAGGCTGCGTTCCAAAAAACGCTTCATCGCCGAACTGACACAATACTCGTAAATAGGTGTGGCAAACACCAAAACGTCAGCAGACAGTGCCGCCTGCTTGACCGCCTCCATCTCGTCATCGACAATCATGCATTTAGCATTGACGGGATCCTTATCTTCTGTGCACTTGCCGCAGCCCTTGCAAAAAGAAATATTACCGTTCAAGAGATCGTGGGTGACCACTTCCGCTCTAGGTCCAACGGACTCGACTCCTGCAAGAAATTTATCAACAAGCTTCAAAGTCATGCCCGACTTGTTGTGAGTACCGTCCAAAATCACTATTTTCATAAAGTCCGTTTTATTTATATACGTAAACTACCTTTTTATTGATTGTTGGCCGCTCTCAGCCATTTCCCGGGCAAATGCCTCCAAACCTATCGCCTTAATGCGTTCGATTCCAGCCTTGCGATTAGAGCGAAGGACAAAGCCGATGACTTTAGAAAAGAAGTTGTTATATTTCTTGCACTCCATGACATCTGCAAACTCCGTGCAATCAGCACAGCTTTTGTAGTTATGTTCCATGCAGCATTTCCTAATAGCACACCAGCTGGCTTTTTCATTGCCAGCGCAGCCTGGGCATTTGCCGGACTTGAATTTACCGCAGGCCCCGCAGTATAAACCGCAAAAAGCGACTAAGGCAGGGTCATTCTTTACTTCAGCCATATTTTTTATTATTTACCCCATGTCGGGTCGCGCTAGCAAGCCATAGCGCGATTTATATTATGATAAAAATCAACCTACTTACTAACAAACTTAAAGCTGCCTACGATCTTTCCAATAACATCATCGGGATTGAATTTTTTTCTTTCCTGCTCGCAGGCTGTCTTTTTCGGATCATCATAATTAGCGCATTGCACTTCGGCCAAAACAATTTTAATAGTAACCAGTTTGCCCCCAGATATCGTGGCGTATTCGTAATTATTATAAATCGTACCGACCGCCCACTCGCTCAAATTAAGTATGTTTGATGTTTTATAATTACGCCGATAACGCCGGGGTGAATTGTTGGATTATGGACATAAAGATATGATTACCTCCAAGGCGTGCTAAAAAAAGCTTAAGTCAAAAACGAAACACAACTCTGGTTTATTTAGCAAGCATCGCAAAAATTCTAAAAAAGAAATAGTCTCATGTTTCTGATCAAGACCAATAATTACTTATAAGTTATGTTAATCTGAGCACAAGCATTAGCGGCTGCGCACTCGCAAGGACACGAAACTACGG
>JAAXVE010000059.1 GCA_013335665.1 Candidatus Falkowiibacteriota bacterium | reverse complement strand
ATTGCTATGGCTGGCAGGCCGGACAAAGAAGCTCCAGTGACGAAAATATCTTCTAAATACATTTTCAATGGATCAGAAGATTGGTCGCCGATCTTGAAGGCGGTGTGAGGAGCTGTCGGCGTCAAAAGCAAATCCACTTCTGATAAAGCCTTGTCAAAATCCTCTTTGATCTTGGTGCGCACTTTCTGCGCTTGCAGATAGTAAGCGTCGAAATACCCGGCAGACAAGGCATAAGTGCCGAGCATGATGCGCCGCTTAGCTTCAGGACCGAAGCCTTGACCACGACTCTGACGGTAAACCTTCTCTAAATCTTCGGCCGATTCATAAGTCGAAAAACCGTAGCGAATACCATCATGGCGTGCCAAGTTAGAACTAATTTCCGATGGCGTGATTATGTAATATACCGGAACACCGTATTTAGTATGCGGCAAGCTTACCTCCATAAATTCGGCGCCCATTTTTTCCAGTTCGCTGATTGCAGCCTTGACTGCGGCCAAGACGCCAGATTCTATACCATCGGTAAAATATTCTTTGGGTAGGCCTATCTTCAAACCTTTTACTTGCTTGGATAATTCTTTACTGTAGCTAGGCACCTCGATATCAACAGTTGTACCGTCACGCTGGTCTTTGCCTGCGATCACCTCTTCAATAATAGCAAGATCTTGTGCAGTCTTAGCCATCGGGCCAGGTACATCGGTCGAACTAGTCATGGAAACCAGGCCGAAACGGGAACCGCGACCATATGTAGGCTTCAAGCCGCTAATGCCGCAGAAGCTGGCCGGACAGCGAATTGACCCGCCAGTGTCGGTGCCGAGCGCGAATAAACACATGTCAGCTGCAATCGCCGCTGCCGAACCGCCGGAAGAACCGCCAGGCACGCGCGAAAGATCGTGCGGATTACGTGTAGGTCCGAAAGCGCTATTCTCTGTCGAAGCACCGTGAGCGAATTCGTCAAGATTCGTCTTGCCAAGCAAGACTGCGCCGGCCTCCTTGAGCTTCACGACAATAGTAGCATCATATGGCGCGACATAATTCTCCAAAATCTTAGAAGAGGCTGTTGTCCTAATGCCAGCAGTCAAAATATTATCTTTGCATAAGAACGGGATGCCTAGTAAAAGTCCGATCTCGCCAGATGCACGACGCTCATCAGCCAGCCTGGCCATCTCTAAGGCTTCATCAGCGCAAACCGTCAAGCAAGCCTTAACCCTTTCATCAACCTCGTCAATGCGTTTAAGGCAAGCCTCGGTCAGCTCGACTGACGTAATCTCCCCGGCCTCCATCTTGTCTTGTGCCTCCTTTATTGTAAGTTCATTCAATCGCATAGCTTGTGACGCGTAACAAAAAGGCGTTACGCTATTTTACTTTATTTATCAAAAATGATGACGCTCGCCTAACCAGGCGGTTGCAGCGCCTAAGCTTACTCTAATATCCTTTTAACCTTCATCTGCCCATCCTCAAGCTCAGGGCAAAGCTCAAGCGCATTGTTGCGCTCGTTATTGTCCCAAGAATCAACCACATCATCGCGCCAGACATTTTCCAGTCCGGTCACTTGAGCGGTCGGCTCGACGCCCGAAGTATCGACTTCCTGCAATTGGTCGATATAAGACAACACGGCGGAAAGCTGTTCGCCGTATTTATTCATTTCTTCTTCTGATAATTCCAGACGGGCCAGCTTGGCCACGTGCTCGATTTCCTGCTTGGTTAATTGCATGTTTTGTCTCCCAATTTACAAATATCAATTTCGAATAGGCTTTCAAACGATAATTTTTGAAAATTACCATATTGCGAATTTGCTTCAAATTGTAAACTGCCCATTGAAAATTTATTACTCAATCATCTTCCCGAATTCCTCCTCGTTAATGATTTTCACGCCTAGCCTTTGCGCCTCATCCAGCTTGCTGCCGGCTTCGGCGCCAGCAATGACATAATCGGTCTTTTTGCTAACACTACTGCTTATTTTACCACCTAACTCTCTTATCTTAGCCTTTGCCTCATCTCTTGTCAAACCCTCCAACGTGCCAGTCAAGACAAAGGTCTTGCCTTCAAGTTTTTGCTTTTCTGAGCCAATCCCAGGCTGTTGCGCGATAAATTTAAGTCCGTGTTTATCCAATTTCTTTAACAAATCAATATTATGACCGGCGTGGAACCAGTCATAGATACTCTTACCAACAATCGGGCCGACATCAGGCAAGGATTGCAGTTCCTCTAAAGTGGTGTTGTTGAATTTTTCAATCAAGTCAATAATTGAAAACTGCCCATCAAAAACAGCAAACTGCTTCGCTAACAAGACGGCAGTCTCTTCCCCGACATGCCTGATTCCAAGGGCGACAAATAAACGGCTGAGCGGAATCTTCTTTTTTTCTTTGATGGAAGCAATTGTATTCTCCGCAGATTTTTGGGCAAAACGCTCCAAAGGCAACAGATCATCGACGGTTAAACTGTAAAAATCCGCCGGATCACGGACCAACCCCTCACGGACCAGCTGCTCGACTATCTTCGGCCCTAACCCTGGAATGTCCATAGCGACTTTTGATGTCCAGTGGGACAATGAACGAAGATTAGCAGCATAGCATTGCCTGTTAGTGCAGCGGAAAGCTACCTCGCCCTCTACGCGGACAACGGCGCTTTCGCAGACTGGGCAGACTTTCGGAACTTCCACAGTTCTCTCTTGGCCGGTTCTCAAACCTGGCAGAACTTGGATTATTTTAGGAATAACGTCGCCGGCGCGCTCCAAGATTACGGTGTCACCGATACGCAAATGCAATCTCTCGATCTCGTCCATATTATGAAGAGTAGCCCGACTAACCGTCACGCCACCGACGCGAACCGGCTCCAACACTGCGGTTGGCGTCAAAATGCCAGTCCTGCCGATTTGCCAGATAATATCATTCAACTTTGTTGTGACTTGCTCGGCGGCAAATTTGAACGCCATAGCGTAGCGCGGAGCCTTGCCCACCACACCCAAGGTCGGCCACAACTTAGTATCGTTCACCAAGACGACGACACCGTCAAATTCGAAAGGCACTCCCTTTTTATGTTTCTCCCAATAGTCGTGGAAAGCGATCGCTTCATCAAGATTATTGCAGAATTTATTCTGTTTCAGAACCTTGAAGCCGAGAAGTTCGGCCAGCTTATGTTCCTGTTCATGATTATCCAAACCAAAGTCGGTCATAATGGCATAGACATGGAAATCAAGCTTGCGTTCGGCTGCGACCTGCGGATCGAGTTGGCGTATCGAACCAGCCGCTGCGTTGCGCGGATTGGCCAGAAGTGGCTTGCCTTCCTTCTGGTATTTTTCATTGAGACGCCTAAATGTTTCCAAGGTGATAATCGCTTCGCCACGCAACTCTATCAGGCCGTTGCGCACCTGCGCCAAAATCTTGCCGATGCTTTGCTCCGACAAGCCTATATTCTTAAGCTCGGCAGATTCTGGCTCTCGCAAGCGCAGCGGAATTGCCTCTATTGTTTTCAGATTCTGCGTTACGTCCTCACCCACGCGTCCGTCGCCACGGGTGGCCCCGCGCAAAAACGAACCATCCTGATAAATTAAACTCATCGCCAAGCCGTCCATTTTTAATTCGCAATAGTAATTGAATTCCACCTCAGGCATGATGCGTTTTATCCTTCCCTCCCAATCCTCCATATCCTGACGGCTAAAGGCATCATTTAATGAAAGCATCGGCTGGTCGTGCTCGACCTTGATAAATTTAGCCAAAGCTTCTCCGGCCACGCGCTGCGTGGGCGAATCCGGGGTGATCAAATCAGGATACTCCTGTTCCAGTTTGAATAGTTCATTCTTTAAAGAATCCAGAGCCGCATCGCTGATTTCCTGGCGGTCCATGACATGATAAAGATAGCGGTGATGGTTCACCTCCTCTTTTAACTTTTCTATCCTTTCTTTTGCTTGTTGCTTGTTCATTTTAAAAATCTAATTCTACCCTCCTTCTCGTTTCTTTATAATCGCCGTCGCAGTTGAAAATATTAGTCGTTGACCCCATGGCATCGGTGGAAGAAGCGTAGTCGACGCGGTAGTCTCCTCCATTGGCCAGCGTGCCGATGAAAACAGTCGTTGTTGATTCTGCGGGAAGCGCCCAAGAATTCTTTCTTGATTCATACAAAGCCCGTTCAGCGCCGGATTCAGCTACATACAGAGCAATGGTTGATCGTTGCTGCACGCCACTAATCAAAATACCGGAAAAGGCCACGCTAGCTATGGAAAGGCCGGCCATCATCAGACTGCTTAGTACTAAAACGGACATCATCAAAGCAGAACCATCTTCTTTTATGATTTTTTTAATTATGCTCATATGACCGTGACGAAACCGTAGTCTGGACTGCGGTTTTCTGTTTATTGACCGACTTATCACTCTCTGCCTCTATTCGAAAGGTTACTAGCGGTTGTAAGTAGTCTTCGTCGGTTATCTTGAATTTCAAATCAGTAACTTTGATCCGGCTTGAAGTGGTTGAAGCAATGATAACATCACTCATGTCAGTCGATGACGCACGCTCCATCATCAATGTCTGGTTTTCTATATAATATTTAATGCAGTACTGATCCTTATTCTGAAAGGTCAAAGCCGTCGGCGCAGTTGATGATGAATACATGCGGCCATCCTCGACATCAGGGCAGCTCGCATTGCCCTCAAACGCATCACGTCTGGCTGAACGCAGTTCCTTTGTTATTACCTCCATGGCATAGGATAAGCTTTCGCCAACATTCTTACTGGCAATGGCACTGCGCTGGCTGGCAATGACATTGCCGAAGATGCCACCCATAACAACGACAAGCATGGCAAAAATGCCAAGAGATACAACTATCTCCACTAATGTGAACCCTTGCTCGTTTTTCATCTTAACGCCAATCATACAATTCTGTTTCTACAATATAATTCTTTACCTTAAAACCATCACTGAACTGAACCTGGCTTTTGATTGTGGTTGTTGCCAAGGATGGATCCGTATTCACTGTAACCAGGCGACGATAAATAGTAGAAGACCCTGTGCTGTCGTGAGTGTAAAAACCTTCAGCATCAGTATATAGTTTGGTTCGATCATCAGCGATACTGGCAATTCCTCCAACAGCATTGATATCGACATCAACGGCATAGTTGTCATTCGCTGGTGGCCACCCAGGAGACGGCACAATCCAATTATTATCACGCTGATTTCTGATCAATTCTACGCCTTCCTGAGCTAACTGCGCAGCAACCAAAATGCTTTTATTAAATCTCTCAATCTGGATAGATTGGATAGCCAGGCTGACTATTCCGACCAAGGCAAAATTAATGACAAAAATAACAGCCACCATCTCGATAATGGAAAAACCGGATTCGCTTCTTATTTTATTCAAACTAAAAGTCATACTACTGCAATATATCGACTAAACCAAACAAATTTAAAGCGACTGACTTGGTCTGCCCGCTGAGCTTATCGTACAATGAAATTGTTGCGAGACTACCGATAACACCCGAACCACTCGTAGTGGCATTAATAGTCACCTTAGGCTCTGGCGGCAAAAACAGCATGCTAACTTCTTCTGAGGCCTGATTATTACC
>JAAXVE010000058.1 GCA_013335665.1 Candidatus Falkowiibacteriota bacterium | reverse complement strand
TCGTATGAAGATAGGTTTTATCGGCCAAGGCTGGATAGGAAAAAACTATTCGAACGATTTTGAAGCGCGAGGCTACGAAGTGGTTCGTTACAGCTTAGAAGCTCCTTATGCGCAGAACAAGGAGCTGATACGGGATTGCCAGGTTGTTTTTATTGCCGTGCCCACTCCGACCACGCCTGACGGTTTCGATGATAGCTTTGTCCGCTCCGCTCTAGCTAACTTGTCCGCCGGTGCCACTGCTGTCATCAAGTCGACTTTAGCACCAGGCACGACCGAACGTTTGCAGCAAGAATTCGATAGATTATTCATCATGCATTCGCCAGAATTTTTGGTGGAAAAAACAGCCGCTTACGACGCGGCACATCCAACCAGAAATATAGTAGGCATTTCAACCGATAATAAGGAGTTCCGTGCCCGTGCCGAAATAATCCTTGAAATATTGCCTGACTCGCCTTTCGAGATGATCTGCTCGGCCAAGGAAGCTGAGTTAATCAAATACGGCGCTAACGCGTTTCTATACTGTAAGACTGTTTACGCGAATCTTTTATATGATTTGTCAGCAAAACTCGATTGCGATTACGATAAAGTTAAGGCGATGATCGCGGCCGACCCGCGAATTGGCTCAAGTCACATGGCGGCTGTTAATGACGGCGGCCGCGGTGCTGGCGGACATTGCATGATAAAAGACTTCGAGTCATTTATTAATCTATATAGCCAGACAGTCGGCGAGCCAACGGGTTCACATATGCTCGAAAGCATTCGTGATAAGAACTTGTCTCTTCTGCGCGCTAGCGGTAAGGACCTGGAGCTAGTCAAACAGGTTTACGGTGAATAAGAAATAATTTAAACATAGAAAATCATGCCTTTCGTTTTTAAAAATTTAGAAATTCCCGGACTCGTATTAGCCGAGGGGCGCAAGTTCGGCGATGACCGCGGTTTTTTTCTGGAAACTTATAAGCAAAGCGAGTTTAGAGCTGGCGGCATCATGGAGGAGTTCGTCCAGGATAATTATTCCGTGTCCAAAAAGGGAACTGTGCGCGGTTTGCATTTCCAGCTTGATCCATACGCCCAGGGAAAATTGGTCCAAGTTATTTCAGGGCGCGTCTGGGACGTGGCTGTCGATATCAGGAAGAGCTCACCAACTTTCGGTCAGTGGTACGGCATTGAGCTATCGGGTGATGATACTAAACTTTTTTATATCCCGGCTGGTTTTGCTCATGGTTTCGTGGCCTTGGAAGACGATACTCAATTCATGTACAAATGCACGGCTGAATACAATAAAGAGTCGGAAGGCGGTATCAGATATGATGATCCTGATTTAGCCATTGCTTGGCCGCTCAAGGATGGTCTGCTAGTTTCAGAAAAGGACGCCATCTTGCCATTCTTCAAAGAAGCTAAATATTTTCAATAAGTCTATGAGCTTGCCGCGCGTCAGCGTTGTCATGTCGGTTTACAATGGCGGAGAACATCTCAAAGATGCAGTCAAGAGCATCCTAGATCAGTCGTTCGCCGCTTTTGAATTCATTATTATTAATGACGGTTCGACAGATGGTAGCGAAGCCGTGATCAACGGTTTTTCAGATCCGCGCATCCGCTTGGTTTCTCGTGAGAATAAAGGGTTGGTCTATTCATTGAACCAAGGCATCGAGTTGGCACAGACCGACTTGATTGTACGCATGGACGCCGACGACGTAGCGGCTCCTGATCGTTTGGAAAAGCAACTCCACTATTTGGACGAACACCCGGAAATAAGCCTAGTTGGTTCTTGGGCCAAGACAATTGATTCTGTCGGATCGGTGACGGGTGAATATAACTATCCGCCAGTGAGCTACGGGAAAATCAAGGCATACGCAATCATCCATAACCCCTTCATCCACCCGACCGTCATGTTCCGGAAGACGGCAATCGTCTCGGTTGGCGGTTACAACCCGCGCTATAAGCACATAGAGGATTATGAGCTGTGGTCGCGCGTACTCAACCGCTACCAAGGAGCAAATTTGCCTGAGCATCTTTTGTTTTATCGTTTGTCCGGGCAGGGAATTACCAAGTCGCACAATCTGGAAATGAGGCTTAAAGGCTTGGTCGTGAGATTGTTGGTTATCAAACGCTTATTCTTGCATTACTAGGATATGAACATCTTGTTTACAACCGAATATTTCCCGCCGTTCACTTTGGGCGGTGCCGAGTGGAGCGCCTACTGGCACGCCAAGGGGCTTTCGGAAAAAGGCCATAATGTCTTTGTCTTGACCCCGAATTACGCGGCTGATAAATATGAAGAAGAAAAAGATGGCCGACTGACGATCTGTCGTTTTCCTCTGGTCAAGCTGACCTCTAAGCGTAATAATTTTATTAATTATTTCTGGCTTAATCCTTTTTGGATGTACGCCACGTCAACAAGGATTTATCGGTTGGCAAAAAATCACGATATCGAAGTGATACACGCGCAAGGGAAGTTTTCCATCCCTCCAATGGTGCTGGCCAATCTTTTCTTAAAGAGAAAAACTGTGGCAACTTTTCGTGATTACATGGCGCTGTGCAACTTTGGCTTTTGTATTCAGGAGGGCAAACACAAATGTTCTATTACTGATTATTTTTTAGAAGACTATAAATATTACTGGGAGAATTACGTCGAGCAGAAGGGTTTACTCAAACGTCTGCGCTCATTGGCGGCCGCTCTGGTCGGGCGCTTGAATTCGAGCGGACTGTTTTTCTTTGTTAAGCGTATCAACGGCGCTGCCTTTGTCAGTAAGTATGTCATGGACACCTATTCGGCCAATGGTTTGGGGGTGCAGGTAAAGAAAAAAGTCATCTACAACAGTTCGCCAATCGAATCAAAACTGCAGTTGGATGACAATGAGAAGACTGCGGTAAAACAGCTGGTCAGTTATGTCGACAATGAAAAAATCATCCTCTTTGGCAGCAAAATTTCATTAGGTAAAGGCGCGGTCCAGTTCCTTGAGGCTGCGGATAAGCTGACTGGAAAAAACCAAGGATACAAATTTGTCCTCGCGGGCGATATCCATTTGTCGCCAGCCGTAATTGAACGTTTCAAGAAAAATGAAAAGATACTATTTCTGGGGAAGATTCCGCACCAGCAGTTGAATTATCTGTACACCTTGGCTTTTGCCGCGGTAATCCCATCTCTTTATCAGGAGCCGCTTTCCCGCATTACTATTGAGTCAATGTTCCATCACGTGCCTGTCATCTCCTCAAATCGCGGCGGTCAGCCGGAAATCGTGATTGATAAGGAGACTGGCTTGCTGGTCGATCCGACTAAGCCTGAAGAGATTGCTGCAGCGATCGAGCTGCTGGCAAGCGATCAAGAGCTTTATAAAAAAATACAAATTAACGCTCCGGCCAAGATCGAGGAGAAATTTTCCTTGCCGGTAGCGATCAGCGAAATAGAAAAATTTTATGGCACACTCTAAGGATTTGACTGTCGGCATCCTGCTTTCCTACAAAGAGAGCGTTGATGTAATGAAAAAGGTAGGTCAGTATGCGCGTTTTTTGGAGTACTACATCAAACCTTACTCCGAAAGTTTCAAGAAAGTCTATGTGTTCGGCTGGGCGCAAGAGGAGCATCAGTTTCCTTTTGACAATGTCGTGTTTGTGCCAAATCGTCGTGGCATCAATTCGTATTTGTACAATTACCTAATGCCGTTCGTCGAGGCGGACAAGCTGCGCGAATGCCAAGTGTTGCGTTTGATGCAGCTGACACCAGCAATTCCAGGGATGATTTCACAGCTCCTCTTCCGCAATAAGCTTTATTGCAATTACGGTTTTGTTTACGCCAGAAATTTGGCTGTGCAAAATAAGAAGCTGAAAAGGCTTATTTGGCTGGTTTTGGAAAAGGTGGCCTTTTGGCGCATGGACATGATCGCCGCAGCCCATACCGGAATTGTCGAGTATCTGCAGGAGAAAAAAGTGCCTGAAAAGAAAATCCGCATCATCGAGAATGGTGTCGATGTTGATTGGTTCAAACCTGTTTTACGTGAGGGAGATGCCGAATCACAAAAATTAAATTTGCTTTTCGTAGGCCGCTTTGAAGTTGAAAAAAACCTGTTCAGTTTGACAGAAGCGCTGAACAGGTCGAAATACAAAGATAGATTCAAGCTGACTTTGGTCGGCAGCGGCTCTGAAGAGACCCAGCTCGTCGAGCTTTTTCAAAAATATAAGATTGAGTACGAGATAGTCAAGAACATCCCACATAAAGAACTAGTCTCGTATTACCAAGCTGCTGACATTTTCTTGCTAGTCTCTTTGACCGAAGGCTATCCTAAAGTGCTGATCGAGGCAATGGCATGCGGTCTGCCGAGCATCGTGAGTAGATACAAATTTCACAAGATACTGGCGCATGACAACGTGAACTGCCTGACCTGCGAAATTGAGGCAGAAAGCATTTGCGAGAAACTGGACACCATGGTCGGTGACAAAGAGTTGCGCACCCGCTTGGGCAAAGCTGCTAGAGAGTGGGTTGAAACCAAAAACAATATCAGGACGATTATCCAATCGGAAATTGGTTTGATCACTTCGCTGGTTAAGTGATACTGATGCCACGGCTTTCAAGAATTGCCTTGAGCTGGCCGGCTATTTTCTGATAGCCAAAATTATCATTGATCCGTTGCCTGATCTCGGTTAATTCGGGCACGGCTTGATTGATTTTCCCCCATATATATTCAGGGTTATCAACCAGACTCGCTTCGTCGAGTAGATTGCTTTCGAGTTGGAGTGCAGTCATAACCTCTCTCGGTCCGGAATTGCTAAGTACGAAAGTCTTGGGGTTAAACCAGAGCGCTTCTAGCGCGGTTAAACCGAAACTTTCAAAATGGCTGGGCAGGATTATGACTTTGGCTCGGCTGATGTCGGGAATTATGCTTTCACGGTCATAGACGCGGCTTTCAATTATGACACTTTGTGCAGTCTGATTATTAATCTGTTTAAGCTTTTTCTCGAAGGAACAGATATCATTACCGATTAGCTTTAATTTTAACCCGGAGTCTTTTAAAAAGTCTTTAGCGATCATCTTCAAGAAGACGTCAGCGCCTTTGCGCTGTTGGATTCGTCCGAAATAGAGAAGATAGTCACCACCATTCACACTTGTAGCCGGTTCTGCGGTATTAATCCTGAAAGGTAGCGGCAAGTATGCTATTTGATCATTTTCAATCTTCCATAGTGCAGCAGTGAGATCGGCTATGGCAATCGAAGGAGCAGAGATAAGATTGGCTTTCTTTGCATTATATCTCTCGATAAGATTCATGGCCGCTACTTTAGCCTCTTTTAACAAGGTTGTGCCGCCTTCAAAGCGGGCGATCAGCTTGGTACAGGTATGCAAACGTAGGTGAATATAATCTTCTTTGCGCCTATGAAGAAGCTGGTAGAGCCAGGCACTGCCTTGATAATCCGCATCTTCTATAACAGTAAAACGGTTATTTTTAAGAAAGATGTCTACAGCCAGATACCATCGCCACAATGAGCCGTTTTTGACATGTGTGCGAATTACAGTAATGCCGTCTTCTTCATAGGTCTGGCCGGCGTTTGTTGAGTAACTGAATACCGTCACTTTGATTCCTTGTTCAGA
>JAAXVE010000177.1 GCA_013335665.1 Candidatus Falkowiibacteriota bacterium | reverse complement strand
GCCGACCAGTTTCAGCAAACCTCATCTTCTACCAATCCGGCTGTTCCTTCAATTAAAAATCCTTTAAGTCTGATTAGACCCGGCATGACCGCCAATGTAACTATAACTACCGAAGTTAAAGACAATGCTTTGGCTGTGCCAAGCCGCGCCATTTTGAGCAACGCTGCAGGTAACAAGATTGTGCGCTTGCTCCAGAACAATCAGTCGGTCGAGGTACCGGTGGTGCTTGGCTTGCGTGCCGATGAAGGTTTGACTGAAATAGTGTCAGGCATAAAGGCAGGAGATCGAATTATAACCGCCATAAAAAATGGCTCTAACTAAATGAGTATGGTGATGATTATCGGAATACTGCTTTTCATTATAATCGCAGTCACTATCGCGGTCGTGGCTGAGAATAAGAAGAATTAAGATGCTGATTTCTGTAAAAAATCTGGAAAAGGATTATCTGAGCGGGGAAGTCGTGACCAAAGTTCTGCATGGCCTTACGTTTAATATTGATAAAGGTGAGTTCGTTTCGATCATGGGACCGTCAGGTTCAGGTAAATCGACCTTGATGCACGTTTTGGGTTTTTTAGACAGGGCTACTCGCGGTAGCTACAAGTTTGAAGACGGCGATGTTACCGATTTGTCTGATGACGACTTAGCGATCTTGCGCAATAACAAAATAGGCTTCGTCTTTCAGGCCTTCAATCTCTTGCCGCGCACGACCGTGCTGGAAAACGTGAAATTGCCATTACTTTATTCAGATACCAAGGATAATATAGAAGAACGCGCCATTGAGACATTGAAAAGTGTCGGCTTGGGGCATCGTTTGAATTTTTTTACTAATCAGATATCCGGCGGTGAGAAACAACGCGTGGCTATTGCACGTGCCTTAGTTAACAGACCTTCGGTCATTTTCGCTGATGAACCGACCGGAAATCTGGATTCCAAATCTGGCGTCGGCATCATGCGCATTCTGCAGGACTTGAACGAAAAGGGCAATACAATCATACTTGTGACGCATGAAACCTATACTTCGGAACACGCTAAGCGCATCATTAAAGTGATGGATGGTGAGATCGTCGATGATTATCCGGTCAAAGTACGACGTTTTGCCAAAGATGGAGAATTCTTGAAATAGTATGCTAAAGCATTTAATAACAGCGCTAAAAACCTCTTATCGCGCCCTACTCGCCAACAAGGGTAGGGGTTTTTTGACTATGCTCGGGATTATAATCGGTGTCGGCGCCGTTATCGTGATCATGTCTGTCGGCGCTGGTGCGCAAAGCTTGATCTTGTCTCAGGTGAAAAGCTTGGGGTCGAACTTGATAGGCGTCCTGCCGGGTAAGTCTGATTCCAAGGGACCCCCTGCTTCAGTTTTAGGAATTGTCATCACCACTTTAAAGTATGAGGATGCCGAAGCTATGCTTAATAAAAGCCGCTTTCCCCATATCGTCAGCAATGTTGCTTACACTAAGGGGGTGGGAACGTTGACTTGGAGCGGAAATACTTACGACACCAGCCTTTCCGGCTCTACGGTCGGATATCTGGAGACCGAAGGCGGAGAAGTGGATTACGGGCGTTTTTTTACACCCGACGAAGAGAAAAACTTGTCAAAAGTGGTGGTCTTGGGCAGTACGGTCAAAAAAGAACTGTTCGGTGAAAATAATCCGATTGGAGAGAGGATCAAGATTAATAAGCATAGCTTCGAAGTGATCGGCGTAATGAAGGAAAGGGGGACTGTCGCCTTTCAAAATTATGATGACCAGGTTTTCATTCCGATTATAACCATGCAGAAACAGGTTGCCGGAGCTGATAATCTTGGTTTGATACGAATTAAGGTGGATGAACAATCCAACATTAATAACACTATCGATGACGTCAGCGCCATGTTACGAGAAAGACACGGCATCGATGACCCTTCCGGAAACAATGATGATTTTACAGTTTTAAATGCGGCTGAGGCCTTAAACCTTTTGAAGACAGTTACCGATGCTTTGCGTTACTTTCTAGCAGCTATTGCGGGTCTTTCTTTGATTGTCGGAGGTATCGGCATTATGAATATCATGCTAGTAGCCGTTTCGGAGCGCACGCGCGAAATCGGCTTGCGCAAGGCTGTTGGAGCCACCAACTCTGACATCCAAGTCCAGTTC
>JAAXVE010000176.1 GCA_013335665.1 Candidatus Falkowiibacteriota bacterium | reverse complement strand
ACCTCGGCATCTGGGCGGACAAAACCTTCGACTACCTCGAACCCTCCAAGCGCCTCGCCCGCGCGTATCTCGATTCGACCGGCAAGCCCGAATGGGCCGGCGAAATCGCGGCAATGATCGACAACCACCACAAAGTGACCCCGTGGAGCTGCAACCCCGGCTGGCTCGTCGAACCCTTCCGCCAGGCCGACTGGATCGACGTCTCTCTCGGCGCGCGTAATTTCGGCCTCGAACGCCGATTCATCCGCGAAATCCAGCGCCGCTACCCCAACGCCGGCTTCCACCTCGCGCTGGCGAGACTGACCTTCGGGCGAATGAAGGAGCACCCGAAAGATCCGCTGCCGATGATGCGGTGGTGAAGGGGCAATGTGAAGAGGGGAGTGACGTGGCAGTGGTACTTCGTCTCATTTCTGTAGTGGTCTTGCCAATCGGTATCGAAATCGATATGTTGAGCGTATGGTAATTTCTATTGGAAAAATAGTATGAATACCACGCTCATTGATAGCGAACCTTGCGCTCTTCGGGCTTGGGCTGAGGGACGGATAAATTTTCTTGAGCTTTCCGAAGGACGCATTATCGGCTTTCAAGCGGATCGATTCAGGATTCTGAAAGCGGCCTCGGAAGAGGAGCTGAAAAAGGTAACGGTTGAGGTCAACGGTTTTGCGCTGCGCTGGGAAGAGCTGGACGAAGACTTGACGGTAGAAGGCATCGTCGCCGGACGTTTTCAGCTCCCGCTGCCGGAAGTAGCGTCGTGAGTTTTTTGAATCAGAGTTAAAAAGAGCATATATATCAATGTTGCTTGGTTAAGTAAAACCGGAGGAGTATAGATGAATAATTGCTTTGTTATGCAGCCTTTTGATGGTGGAGTGTTTGATAAAAGGTATGATGATGTATTTTCGCCGGCAATTAATGATGCTGGTCTCAACCCATATCGTGTTGATCGTGATCCTTCCGTAAGTATCCCGATAGATGAAATTGAATCAGGCATTCGACGTTCCGAACTTTGTCTGGCAGAAATAACAAATGATAATCCTAATGTTTGGTTCGAACTGGGATATGCTATTGGGTTAAGAAAAGAAGTTGTTCTTGTTTGTTCTGAAGAAAGAAAAACAAAATTTCCCTTTGATGTCCAACATCGAAATATTATTAGATACAAGACAGAATCTTCGCAAGATTTCTCAAAATTAAGGGTAGATATTAAAAAAAGAATAATTGCGATACAGGAAAAAATAAGCGCCATAGATTCTACTTCAGAGATCTCTCCAGTAGCAGCAACAGACGGTCTATTAACGCATGAAATGGTTGCGCTTGTTGCAATAATGCAAAACAGCTTCATGACGGGAGGCTCGGTTTCTGCATGGATAATTAAAGAGGACATGGGTAATGCGGGTTATACTGATATTGCAGTAGGACTATCGTTGAAATCGCTTTTAAATAAAAAAATGATTTCAACAGAAACCGAGCATGATCGGAATGGTGAATCATATTCAGTTTATGTTATTAACAGTTCTGGAGAAGAATGGCTTCTCCAAAATCAAAATAAATTGGTTCTTAAAAAAGAGAAGGCTGCTGAGAAGGCTGCTAAGTATAATTTTCCTAAAAAAGATGAATTGCCATTTTAATATCCAATTGAGAAACGTTTTATTCAATGGACTTGTAAAGTAAAGTATTGAAGAATCCTTATATAAAGGATCTATATAATTTAAAGCGCCGAAAAGATCGGAAGGACAACCCATTATGCCTACATCAGTTGAAAAATTGACAACACAGGCTATTGGTGTGTCAAGACAAAAATGATGGATGATTGCTTCCGTTCACCCTTCGAATAACGAGGATTCGTCATCGCGAGGCCGACGGCCGTGGGGATCCATCCTTACTGTTTTTGCTGATTCTGCCTGGATTGCCACGTCGCTGCGCTCCTCGCAATGACAAGCGGCTGCCGGGCATTTTTTCGTTGACGCTCCGGTTGGCGGCTTTGTCATTCGCTGCGCTCGACGCGAGTTTCGCGGACGAAGGCTCATGCCAAAAAAGGTTGGCCCCGGAAACCTTTGTGCGGCTGTGTGTTGGTATCCAGATGCAGAAAAAATACATTGCACTATTGCCATGATTTCCAACCCAGCGACCCGATTCAATGAGCAGGCTTTTTGTGAAAAACCGCCTCAGGCGGCGTAT
>JAAXVE010000175.1 GCA_013335665.1 Candidatus Falkowiibacteriota bacterium | reverse complement strand
TCCAGGTAAAAGCAAAAAAGAGATAGGTGATTATGGGGTAAACGACTTTGTACAGATTGGCGTTAATGTAGCTTACTTTATCCAAGGAATTATAGGCTCCTTAGCTCTTCTTATGTTTATTTGGGGTGGCTTCACTTTAATGTTGTCACAGGGAGCAAGCGATAAGATAGCGGCAGGAAAATCCAGGATAGTCAATGCAGTAATCGGCCTTGTAATCGTGCTGACTAGTTATATGATCATACAATTCGTTTTAACAAAGCTTGGTTATACTGAGACGCATGGAGCTTGGTATATTACACCAAAGTAATCAGCGAAATGACTTTTAAAAATAACAAAATTTTTTTGGACTCCGAGACAGTGGCCGAACAGTTACGCAGTACTAGGCAGTCTTATGGTTATAAGCTGGAAAAGGCTGCTAAAGATCTGGGCATAAACTTAAAATATCTCGACGCTTTAGAGCGTGGAGATTTTTTAAGTCTGCCCTCCGGTGTTTATGGTAAGAATTTTTTGCGAGAGTATGCTTTGTATTTAAGACTGGATCCAAATCCTCTTGTTAAGCTGTTCGAGCAAGAGATGGTTGGCGCAAAAGAAAAAGCGCAGCAAGAGCTATTTTCCAAACAAGTGGTTAAAGCAAGTTATTTTTGGACTGTTCCTAAAATAGTGAAAAATTTGTTGATTTTAGTCATGGTTGTCTTGTGTTTATGGTATCTTGGCTACCGTTTAAAAAAGATTGTCGCCCCGCCAGAGCTAGAAATTTTTACGCCTAAAGAAAACCTGATAACCAAGGAGCGATCTATCGAGGTGAAAGGACGGGCCGAAGCAGAAAGCCAGGTTGTGATCAATGCGGAAGCGGTTCTTTTAGATCGTGCTGGTAGCTTTCAGAAAACAGTTGAACTAAAGTCAGGCATTAACACGATCATCATAAAGGCACAAAAAAAGTTTGGTCCCACTAAGTCGATTACTAGACAGATTTTGGCAGAATAATCGGATTACCAAGTATAAATTTGGAGGCTTTAAAAAAATATGCTACAATGTTAATAACAAAGCAAGGAGCGCGTACGCATTCCTTGCTTATTTTTTTAAAATTAAATTAATTTAGCCAATATTAGCTTTTAAGGCTAGAACGGCAATACAAACATGGCAGAAGAAAAAAAGAATAAATCATCGGTCAAAGAGGACGATGAAAAAAGCAAAATTGTCGAAGCGGCACTCGATCAAATTAAAAGTCGTTTCGGTGACGGTTCTATCATGCGTTTAGGTGAGGCAAAATCAACAAAAGTAGATGCCATTACCACTGGCTGTCTATCTTTGGATATTGCATTGGGAGTTGGTGGGGTGCCTCGTGGAAGAATAATCGAGATATTTGGTCCTGAGGCCAGCGGCAAAACAACTTTGGCCCAGCACATTATTGCTGAAGCGCAGAAGCGCGGAGGAGTAGTGGCCTTTGTTGATGCTGAACATGCTTTGGACCCTGATTATGCTGCCAAGATCGGAGTAAATGTTAAAGAGATGCTAATATCTCAGCCAGACACCGGCGAGCAAGCCTTGGAAATAGTCGAAACATTGGTCCGTTCAAACGCAATTGACGTAGTCGTTGTTGACAGTGTTGCCGCTTTGGTTCCTCAAAAGGAAATAGAGGGCGATATGGGCGATTCACACATGGGCTTGCAGGCCAGATTAATGAGCCAAGCTTTGCGCAAGCTTACGGGCGTTGTTTCAAAATCGAAAACCGTTTTGATTTTTATTAATCAGACTCGCATGAAGATCGGTGTTTTTTTTGGCAATCCGGAAACAACAACTGGCGGTTCGGCCTTGAAGTTTTATAGTTCGATGCGAATCGAAGTGCGCCGCGCCGCTCAGATCAAACAAGGTGATAAGACGATTGGCAATAGAGTCAAGGTTAATGTCGTCAAGAATAAAGTTGCTGCCCCATTCCGTACTTGCGAGTTCGATATAATGTACAATGAAGGCATATCGATTAGCGGTGATTTGTTGGATGTGGGAGTTGAGAATGCCGTAATAAAGAAGGCTGGAAATAGCTACAGCTTTGAGGAGATAAAATTGGGAGTTGGCAGGGAAAATGCTAAGCGTTTTCTGAAATCTGATAGCAAGTTGCAGACCACGATCAGGAAGAAGATCTTGTCCGAAATTGAAGTAAAGTCAAAGCAGGCAATCGAAGAATAAAAAAAAGAG
>JAAXVE010000057.1 GCA_013335665.1 Candidatus Falkowiibacteriota bacterium | reverse complement strand
CTCTCGAGAAGAGAGGGGTTTTTTGTTGCTTGAGCCGCCGTTAAGGGTGAGTATATCTCAAGTCTTTGTTCAAAGGGAGTTCTGTGCTATAGTTGAAGCTTCGTTCATTCCAAGCTTAATTTATGGCACAAGGAGGTAGAAATTTTTGCCGCAAGCAAGGAAAATCAAAAACAGGAGGTAGTAGTAGATGAAAAAAAGTTTTTTTTTGGCTGCAGTCGTTCTGGTTATGTTTATGGTGCCGACTGCGAAGGCGACGAATTTTTGTCTTGATGGATTGACTAGCGGCTCAACAGTATTAGCGCCTGATAATGACAGCGTTTTTGACCCGGTAACAGGTCAGAACGCGTTCAATGTCGGTATTGCTGACAACGCTGTCGGAGACGCTTTTTCAACTCCATCCGCCTTTAATTTGCCAAGCACAGTTAATGGTTTTGCGGGAGTCGCAATAGGTAGTACTGGCTCGCAAGATTTCATTGACTGGACACCGGCCACTGATGGCGGCAATCAAAGATATTCTGCTATTTTTTTTCAGGAAACTGATAATAGCGAAATGTATGCCGATGCCGTCACGCCAGCACCTGTTCCTGAACCAGGAACCGCACCGCTCCTGGTTTCTGGTCTGTTCTTTTTCGGCGCTGTCATTTTTCGCCGTAAATTCATTGAGCACAGGCTAACTGCCTGAGTATTTACGCCCCCTCTCATCTCGAGAGGGGGTTTTTTCTTAATAAATGCAATAAAGCATTTTAAGAATTTAGAGAAACGAAAATTTTGTTTAAAGTTTGGCTGGCGCAAATATTTTTTATATATGCGCGTAATAAAAGATGTAAAGAGTTGTATAATAACTAAGGAGTAAAAATAAAGTAAAAAAACTATGCAAAAGTATAAACAAGCAGCGATGAGCATCGCTATGGTTACCTTAATCTTGACATCAGGCCTATATAATGGCCTAAGCTTTGAAAACAAAACTGACTCAGCAGTAAGCAACCGGCCAAGCCAGGAAGATATCCTGGACACCTTTGAAAAGAATGACTACGAATCATGGAGCAAACTCGTCGCTTCGTTAGGTATGGTTCATAATGTGGTTACAAAAACCGACTTTCAGACTTACGTCGATGCTAGACAGGCCGCACGTTCTGGCAATTATGATAAAGCCATTGCATTGTCATCTTCTCTTGAGATGGAATTAAAGTCTAAACTTAGCGAACTTTACGTTTAATGATTTTTTAATGACTAGGGTTTATGTTTAAGCTATAAAACATAAACATAAGAACATATGCTATTAAACGGAGGAGTACACGCTAGAGGCAAGGCTAAAGACGATTCCAGACAAGATATTGCCGTACTATTAGGGATAGTTATCGTGTTAATAGTTGCTGCCATAGGTTCGGTTGGCATAAGTCTTCACGAGCGGTCAGTGGCAGTTTTTAAGCCAGTGTCTTACGTCCAATAATAACAACTATGGGGTTTAGCCAAGAGCGTCAAGCTCTTGGCTATTTTTTAAACAGTTCATAAATGGTTTAAACTGGCAGGGTGGACTGATTATTTTTCAATATCAAAATTCCATTCCTTTACGTACTGTCCTAGTCCGTATTGTTCAAATTTATGCTTGGATTTGATACTGGAATATAAGAAGGATATGAGTGATGAAGTTTCTATTTGGTAACGATTCTTAACGAGTCGAAAGCGCAATGACTTGGACTGTATGCCCCTTCTTATCGTCTTGCTGGTTACACCCCCTATTTTTGAAGCTTCCGAGACAGAGAGCCAAAGGGGAATTGGAGTTAGGTCTTTAATGGCTGGGCACATAATCTTAATACTTTTGTCTACAAATATGTAGACAAAAGTATTATATTTTGCTGGAAAATTGCTAATAATATTGCTATTTACAACATTTTTAACTAATTTTGTCAACAAATGTCCATGTTTTCTTGGACAAATTTTTTTCATATCTTGGCACAGCTGGGCTGTAAAGTCAAAATTACATATTAATAGCTTTATCGACATTTAGTTAGAAAAGAGATCTGCCTGATTGACATAAACAATAAAATGAATCATTTGCCTGCCGCATACGTACTATAACAAAGAATTGGGTTTATATTGTTGTTTTTTTTCTGTGTTTGTGTTAATGTTTCTACATTAATAAATGGCAGGTGGGTTGCGATTTGCATGTTAATTTCTCTTGCTTGGACGGAATCCCGCAAGAAAATATAAAATCCATGAAACTTGGCTGTTTTAAGGCCGAATTTCATCGTTGTTTGTGTTAAATTTGTCGCGGTAAAAATATTTTTTGCTTAATTTTAGCATAAATAAATTAAATATTTATCTATAGTGTAACAAACGGTCTGAATAATCGTATATTTAAATGAAAGGTTTTTTTCAAGATAAGATACTATTTGCCAAACTCAAAAGTCAGGATCAGGCAGCCTTCCTAGAAGCCTATGATAGATATGTTGATAAGATATATCGATTTATTTTTTTCAAGGTTGGTGATGCTGCAGAAGCTGAAGATCTGACCTCGGCCACTTTCTTGAAGACTTGGCAGTATATCGGCCAACAGGAGACGGTTGACGAGAAAACCTTGCCTGCTTTGCTCTACCGCATTGCCCGCAACGTGGTTATAGATCATTATCGCCAGTCAAATAAAACAGAAATGGTTTCCATAGACGAGGAAGAGAGTCAGACATTGGTAGACTTGAAGCAAGACCCGAGTGAAGCCTTTGCCTTGAAAGCGGATGTAGAAATCTTGCACAAGCGCATGAAAGAGCTTAAAGATGAGTACAGAGAGGTTTTGATCATGCGTTTCGTTAATGAGTTGTCTATTGCCGAAATTGCCGAAATTTTAGAAAAGTCTAAGGGCAACGTCCGCGTTTTGATCTTTAGAGCAACGTCTGCTCTGAAGGAACTGATGAAAGAAGAAAAAGATTAAGTCTCTGCAGTGCGGTCGCCGATTGTTGATTGAGCGGCCCATAATTGCAAAGACATATATATAAATGAAAACAGTTGTCGCAAAATTGAATGGCTTGAACGACATTGTACCATCAACCGAGTGGAAAGAACGCACCCGGGAGATTTTGCGTATGCAGATTAATGCTGGCGCCCAGGCGGAAAAGGTTGGCGTTTTTGAGGTGATCGACAATCTCATGCCGAGCTGGTTGTCAGGTCTTTCCTCCAAGCCGGTTGCTGTATTCACATTAATTGTTTTGGCAGTCGTGACAGGATCATATGCTTCGTTGCGCGCTTCGCGCCAGACTAAGCCTGGTGATTCGCTCTATGTTGCCAAGATGGTAGGAGAAAAGACTCAGATGGCTTTGACTTTTAACGAAGTCGACAAGGCAAAGCTCAACCTGGAGTTTGCCAGCAATCGAGTTGAAGAGATGAGTCGCGTTTCAGCAGAACCAGTCCAACAGAAGGACCAGGCGATCGCTGATCTTAATTCCAGTTTCACGAATCAGATTGATCAGGCCAAATCGCGCTTAACCAAGCTGGCTCAAAGTCAGCCGGCAGCAGCTCCTGTTAAACCGGCTGCTTCCAAACCGTCACCAAAGACTCTTGCAGTAGGTGATGACAAAGTTACGGTGACTGGCGCCAATCTGGGCAAAGACAACGTCAGTATGCAGATTGCCGAAGCGCAACAGCTGATTGAGAAGAACGATATACAAGGTGCATTAACAAAGATTGAGGCTGCCACCAAGTCGGCCGACGTCCCGGCGGACACCAAAGCAACGAGCACGGTAAAGACAGAGGAAAAGGCGACGAGTACAAGCAAATAAGATTGATGCCTTATTTGCAAGGCTAAAGTCTAAAGCTTAAAGACTAAAAAATAAGACGATATTCCGCGGTTTTAAATTTTAGTCTTTAGCCTTTAGGCTTAAACAAAGATTGACCTGCAGTTCAGCTGCACAGCTGGAATCCAGTTCAATGCCCTCATCATTAACAGTGATTAGGGCAGGTCCCGTATGATTATTCTTTTGGATGATGGTACGGGCGGACAGACCGCCAAAGGTCGATCCGCGCAAGCGGAGGTCTGATCTTATAAATTACATTCGTTTCTGGCTTTATTCATCCGATCTGCTTTCGGGCAGGCTGCGGGTAAATCAACAAGCTAATTCGGTTGGATTACTTAAGTTCTAGACGGACTCTACACCCGGCTAGAAATCCACTCGGATAACCCCCACGTCTTTGCGCGAGCAAGGATAGGGGAAGGTGAAATCTCCCATGCGATTTACCTCCTGCATTTCTTACGCAGAGATGTGGGGGAGCGGGATTCCGGTTGATTTGACACAGTTTTCGGAAAAGATGATTCCAGAGACCAAAAACGCCCTAATTGGCGAAACTTTAAGAAACCTATGCAAACTTTACGAAAAGCTATTGCACTAAGTGTGATCTTCGTAACCGTGCTTTCAATGAGCGTAGCTGTAGCCCCTCAGGCTAACGCTGCTGCTTCAGCCGGCGACTTGATCAAGATGAATGGTCTTTCATCCATCTACTACTTGGGCGGCGATGGCAAGCGCTACGTTTTCCCTAACGAGCAGACTTACTTCTCTTGGTATAGCGATTTCTCTTCAGTCATGACTATTCCTCAGGCTGAATTGGAGTCATATCCGTTGGGCGCTAATGTCACTATCCGACCTGGCACCAAATTGGTTAAGATCACTACAAACCCTAAGGTTTACGCAGTTGAACCAGGTGGCAGCCTTGTTGCTATCCCTGATGAAGCTACTGCTAAGACCCTTTATGGTGATAATTGGGCAAAGCGTGTTGTTGACGTTGCTGATGCTTTCTTTACTAACTATAAGATTGCAACAAAGACTGTCTCTGCTACCGCTTACCCAACTGGCAGCTTGATCAAGACTGCTTCTACACCAGACATCTATTATGTTAACGCTGACGGCTCTGCAAGCAAGGTTGCTTCAGAATCAGCTTTCAACGCTAACCGCTTGAAGTTCAGCGATGTTATCACTACCACTGTCGCTTTGCCGACTTTAGGTGCTGATATCACTTCTGCTTCTTCAGCAATCACCGACACTGCTTCTGGCGCAGGCGGAACCGTCTACACTGGCGGCACCGGTTTGACCATCGCTTTGTCTTCAGCTACTGCACAGTCCGGCACTTTGATTGCTGGTCAGTCTTTGGCTGATATCGCTTCTTTCAACTTGACCGCTTCTAACGATGGCGCAGTCAAATTGACTTCTTTGAAGCTCCGCCGCCTTGGTATCGCTGGTGATGCAACACTTACCAACGTTTACCTTTACGACGGCAACAACCGTTTGACTGATGGTTCTTCTGTCAGCTCAGGCGTCGTCACCTTCTCTGATGGTGCTGGTATCGTCAGCGTTCCTGCTGGCACAACCAAGACTATCTCTGTCAAGGTTGATGTAAACACTGTTGCTAATGTTTCTGGCATTTCTGGTAACACTGTTGGATTCGGTATCGCTGCTGCTACTGACGTAGTTGCTGGCGCTGCTACCGTTTCTGGCTCTTTCCCAGCTAATGGCAACATTTCAAGCATCGCTGTTGGTGATTCAGCAACTTTGGGCACCGTCACTTTGACTGGCGTTCCAACTGGCGCTGGTGCTAGCGTTAACGCTGCTACCAACCAGGTTGCTCTGTGGTCAGCTCCTATTTCTGTTGGCGTTAAATTCGCTAACTTGAAGTACTTGGCTGTTAAGCAGATCGGCAGCGCTTCTTATGATGCTATCCAGAACTTCAAATTGTTCGTCGATGGCACTCAGGTTGGCAACGCTGTTGCTTTGGCTGAGACTGATGGTACTGTCAAGTTCGACGTATCTTCA
>JAAXVE010000005.1 GCA_013335665.1 Candidatus Falkowiibacteriota bacterium | reverse complement strand
AGCGGCTTAATTGCCTCTAAATTACGGATGTCGATCTCGTGTAAAGTGGCTGCAGGGTTAACATACTCCCTCTTACCTGCCTTAAGATCATCAATTATAGTAACCTCATGTCCGGCTTTGACCAACTCATCTACCAAGTTAGAGCCGATAAATCCTGCACCTCCTGTCACTAAGCATTTGCTCATATTTTTGAATATTATCTTAAAAAATGATATTATATATAGAGAAAAACTTTAAGTTTCTGCACTAATTATCCCTAATTTCATACTGGAAGTCAATTTATGAAAAAGAAAATACTGCACATAATAACCCAATCGGAACTTGGCGGTGCTCAAAGATACATCCTAGATATTGCTCGCAACCTCAAGAATGAATACGATGTGGTGGTTGCTTTTGGAGAACAAGGCAGTAAGGGAGAATTGGCTGCCCATTTGGAAAAAACCGGTATTCCTTTTTTTGTTATCCATCGCCTCAAACGCAACATATCACCTTTGAACGACATTCTTGCTTACTTTGCCATTAAGAGGCTGATAAGAGAAATCAAGCCGCACGTCGTACATCTTAACAGCTCCAAAATATCCATTCTAGGGAGCTTGGCCGTCAAAAACTGCATCAATAAAAGCTACAGCCCGCTAGTTGTTTATACGGTCCATGGTTGGGTTTTTAACGAGCCGATGGGCAGTCTGAAACGTCGAATCTATTTCGAACTGGAAAAAAGAACTGCGAAATACAAAGATAAGATTATCTGCATAAACAAGATGGATCTGCACCAGGCGGAAAAAGATCTTAAAATCAGCAAGAAAAAACTTTCCCTTATTTATCACGGCCTTGACACGAGCCAATACAAAACCCTTTCCAAAAAGGAAGCCAGGGCCAAACTTTTTGCCGCCATACGTAATGCCAAGATTCCTGATGAAAAAACGATCATAATCGGCAGTATCGGCAATCTTTACCGCACTAAGGGATATTATTACCTGATCAAAGCAATGCATTATCTCGTAATTGACTACGGTTTCCCTGTTACGGCAATCATAATCGGCGAAGGGCCGGAGCGAAGCGATCTTGAGGCGCGTATCATAAAATTTCACCCCATGGATTACAATGCCATGGATGGAGAGGTGGGAAACAAAATAATTCTGGCGGGTCGCATCGACAATGCCGCGGAGCTGCTTCCTGCTTTCGATATATACGCCTGTACATCTCTTAAAGAGGGCTTTCCTTACACAATTCTCGAAGCCATGAATGCTGCGTTACCTATTGTTGCTACTCGAGTCGGCGGCATTCCTGATATGATCTCCGATAATATAAACGGTTTTCTAGTTGAGCCTCATGATTCAAAAACTTTAGCTGCCAAGATGGCTGAGATAATTGGTGACACCCAAACAAGAAACAGGTTATCAGCCCAAGCCCAATATGACACGAGTCACTTATTCAAATTCAGTAAAATGCTAGAACAAACTAAAAAAATATACAAAGGCTAAGGAAATTCTTTTTTCCTTTCAAAAACACCGCCTTAACGGCGGTGTTTTTTATATTATTTCTTTTCTGTCTTCCCTGGTCCCAAAGGGTTAAAACCGCCTTTGACCTCCTCCCCGTCCCCATGACCGTCCTTATCCGTATCAGCGTTCTTTGGGTCGGTCTGATATCCCGTTATCTCTTCCCCGTCTTTAAGACCATCACCATCCGTATCAGCTTTGAAAGAATCAGTGCCATAGCTTATCTCAAGAGTGTCAGAAAGACCATCTTTATCGGAATCTTTGGGCGTGTTAGACACGGCGATCTTACAGCTACTCTTCATGGATTCATTAACAACCGCCTCGCAATCGTCATCACGATTGGCAATCGCCAATCTGGAATTTACCATATCCACGCACTGGCTTTTCTGAGACTCTAAAAATTCGTCACACTGCGTCAGTTTGTCATAGCTGCTAAAAAGCTGATTGTAGCACGTTGTCTTTATTTCATTGGAATTAAAAGAATCACAATCCGCCTTAGTCAAACTTTTCAGCTTATCCCTAAAAGTTAAAAAATCAATGCAGCGCACCCTAGCTGCCAACTCAACGATCTTAATGCAAATCGTCTTATCTGATAAAAGCTGAGAAACCGAGGCATAACAACTATCCATTACCGGCTGATCTTTTAGCTCGGCACAGATAGCCGGGTCTTTCGCAGATACGGCCCGAGATATAATCGCATAACCGACCGAGACTTCTTTGGCAACCATCTCTTGCTGCTGTTTATCAGCTAAAATACGTTGTTTTACCTTGAATCGCCACCAATATAGTCCGCCGGAGATGGTCGCCAAGGCAAAAAAAACGGCAATAATCAATATAGTCTTGTTTTTTTGGTTGATGATCATATTTATTCCACCCTTACATTCCAAACAACAGGAGTTACACCCGGCTGTCTGGAACGCATCAATATTTTTATTTCCATATGCTGACCGACGCGAGAAGTCATGGGCAAAGCGTTCCAAGCGGCTGCGGTCAGCCAGGGCGTGGATGCCAACGCGCCATAGTTATTATTAGCGCGAATAAAGACATCGACCGTTTGCTGGGCTGAAGGTATGATCTGATCATAATGCAACACGCCCCAATGTTGATTCTGATATAAGCCGTCGAAATACTTGTGCCAGGTGCCTGAACGCAAAGCCATGGCTCGGTTTAATCCTGTCATGTCACTATACGTATAGGTTCCGTTCGGGCTGCCGACGTTCACGGCCGGTTCCAATTCAACATTAGTAGCGCCGTCATAAACCTTAGCAAAACCTTGATAATAGACCTCCCAAACCTGACCGGAAGAGTCGCCGCACATGCCATGGCTATCAGCCCAACCGTAGGCACCGGTAAACTGCGGCACGCCGGAATTGCTGACCTTAACCGCAACTCCACTAGTGTAGCCAGCACCCCAGATATTTCCATAAATATCAGTGGTCAAACCCAACACCTGATTGCCTGGTGGGGTGAAATGTTGAGCCACAGAATTAACTGCTGCTGTCTTGTCTACTTTAAAAAACCCTCCACTCTGATAGCCGCCACCCCATGCATTACCGAACGGATCGACTGTAATGCCATAAACCCAAGTCGCCGGATGGACGGAAACAACGGTATTGCTAACAGTGTCTGATTTAATCATGGCTGTGTGCGCTGCATTCGCTGACCAAACATTATCGTCACTATCTATCGCCAGGCCATAAACAGAGCCTAGCCCGGAAATAGTCACTATTGGTGCGCAATTGGTATCATCGCCAGGTATGCGCCAAAGCTGATCGCTAGCCGAGCCACCAACCCAAACATCTCCATTTTGCGCGATTGCTACGCCGCGCGTGCCGGCAGGAGCCGGACAAGCTTTTAAGATATTACCCTGATTGTCCAGTTTAGTGATAGAAGCAGAATCCCTGCCACCCACCCAGACGTCACCAGTTTCTGCATTCACGGCCGTCCTGGAAGGATTTAAGCCTTCGACAGGGGCCGTAGCCGGATTATCAAGTGGGTATGTACCCAAATCCTGGCCACGAGTCTCGATTGTTCCATCATAATAACAAGTAACATTGCCAAAAATGTCACGCGAACAACTACGGCGATTACCAGTAAAGGCTCTAATTTTTTTGATAGTATTTGCAGTCGATTGCGCCACCCAAATGTAAGGCGTCGGCATTATGCCTTGAATTTTTATATATGTACCGCCAGGCATAGCAGTGGCAGATCCTGGATTATTGTTATTATCATAAACGACAGCATCACCATTCGATCCTGCCAGATCATAAGGTTCAGTCTTGATAGTCCAAGTGCAATTGTTATTGCAAGCATCCGTATCATTAACATTACCATCCTCACAATCTTCCATGCCGTTATTGGCTGGACCGTTTAGGCCTTCCGTATTCGGTGTCTCTACTATTCCGTCCCCACAATAATTATTAATCCTTAAATTGTGACTAGTCATTGCCCCAACATAGTCAAATTCGTCAATAGGCGTAAAGGTGATTACATGATTGCCGACTGATGCCAACGGTGGCGTACCAGAGACGTTTGCTGTGGTATTATTTTGCGATGCAACCAAACCACCAGGCACGCCGCCAATATTGTAATGAATTAGATTACCCTCTTGATCGGAGGTATTGATCGTGCAGTTGTATGCAGAATTAGCCCTCATAACAGTTGGACAAGTTACCGGCGCGATGACTGGCGGGTTGTTCAAGACCGAAATAGTGTAGTTGCCATTCGCTGACAGACCATATTTATCCGCCACTGAAACCGAATAATTTAAATCAGTCTGAGCTGCGGAGAAAACATTGGATGTATCCAAAGAGCCGCTGATCAAGTATTGTAAGACACTCCCGTTAACTGAACTGACAACCGTAGTAGTGCCATAAGTGTAAGACACTGAAAGACCTGTCTTGAGGACTGTAGCCGTTGCAAAAGTGATGCCACTTGGCAATGTGCCTGAAAAAACAGAATAGCTGAAAGGAAAATTAGAAAGCAAATCTGTCGCCTCCCAAAGAAGCTTGTTATTAATAGCAATTGAGGTACTTGCCAGCAAAGTCGTGGTTGTTGGAACAAAAGATGGTGGAGTATTTATGATCGTCAACTGGAATTGCTCCGGTACCGAAGTGTCCCCATTGCTGTCTTTGGCAACTACAGTCACGGTAAAGACTCCACCGGGGTGATCTATGGTTTCTTTGTCAATATAGCAATTAAATTGTCCATTAACTTCACCAAAAGGCGATGAGGTCGCATCGCATTTTATGAAGTTGTTATAAGAAGCCCCACCAGAGTCTACAGCTGTAAAATCGAAAGTAAGAGGATATTCCTTTGAAGGTTCAGAGGCAAAAACGGTCAAAGCTCTTATTTTCTCACCAGCAAAAACGGTCTGGTCCTCAATAGGATATATATAAGGTATGGTAGCGCCAAGTGAAATACTGCAAGTCCTACTGGTCGATGACCCCTTACTATCAGACACTGTCACTGAAAAATTATAATTCCCCTTATCACCACCCTGGGTAGCATACAGTTCCTTTTGTGTCGCAATATTCACAACAGGACGCAAGGAAGGAGGTGCTGACCAATTAGTCCAAGTCGTACCGCCTGTATTAAGCGTCCATGTCAGGTGATTATTATCACCTGCGTCAGGATCAAAGGCGCTGAGATAGCCGCGAAAAACACTGTGAGGAAAACCGACCAGTTGCCCGCAAGTAACCGCCGGTGCAGAATTAACCGAGTTGATTACAAAATCGAAATGAGTGGTTACACTAGCACCTGGCTTGCAAAGGCCGAATGCATTACAGTCCAGCTGAGACTCGGTATCAGAAGTAAAGCTGCAAGCCAAACCATCCTTGCTAGCATAATAGACATACGCATAACTGCCGTTAGGCAAATCAAAAACATTATTGGCAGGGGTCGGGTCTGCAAACTTGCGACCAACCTCATCCCAGCATGTCTGAGAATTATAACCAGGACAGGCTCCCAACTTATTGATAGGGTCGATCGGTAATGTCGAACCGAAAGCCTTGCCAAGAGTTTCTTGCCATGAAGGCCAAGTGGAAACAGTATGATTTGGCACATACGTTCCTGACTGCAATATTGGACAATAGCCTTTGTGAGATTTTTTGTACTGCTCAAGAAGCTCATTCAAAGTATTTAAATCGGCAAGACGGCGCGTATCACGCACTGAAATGTCGTGCGAGCTCAGACAATATTCGGAAACAGGGCAGCTCGAAGTATAAACGCAGCTTTGGGTCGCAGTAACGTCGCACAAGCCAGCAGTCAGTATATTACTATTGAATTTCCAGTTAGACAGAATCTGGCCGAAGATGTCCTCTGTGGCTTTTTCTGCATTCTGATTATAGGAAATTATAAAGATATTCGTATAAAACTCATCGGCATTGGTCAATGTTTTTGACGAATCAAGATCCTTAATATTGGCAGCATTGATGTATACAGTCCTACCATCCCTGATCGCTTGATAGCCATCAACAATCAATGCCTGAGGTGAGCCTTTGAAATTTTGGCTACGGTACCAGCGCAAAGCGGAATAATGTTTTGGATTAGGGGCAATACGTATTCCGATCGCGTCCGGCGAAGGAGCTGCTGCAACCCAGCTAGCAAAAAGCACCAATGCCATAATTGGTGCGATCAAATATTTCTTATAACCTAAACTAGGTAGCATAACCAGAATAAATAATATTAAGCATAAAAATATTATAACACTTTTTAACGGTGAACGGAAATTAGATCAAAGATCGCCCGCTCATCAGCTCTGGCTTGTCCAAACCCATAATCTTAAGAATAGTTGGAGCAACATCTGAAAGTATGCCTTGAGGCTGAACTAGACTCAAGTCACCACCCGGAACGTCTTGACTACCAATGCGCCTCCCTTCATATTCCTTGCCAACTATTAAGAATGGCACGGGGTTGGTTGTGTGTTCTTTACTTATCGACCCTGTCTGCATGTTGAACTTTGACTCGGCATTGCCATGATCAGCAGTAATTAAAATAACGCCGCCTTTGCTTAAAACCGCAGGCACAATCCTTGCAAGACATTTATCAACAGCTTCGCAAGCCAAACTTGTCGCCCTGATATTTCCCGTATGACCAACCATATCGGCATTTGCGAAGTTCACCAAAATAAAATCATAAGTATCATCAGTAATCGCCTTTATCAATTTATCAGTTACTTCGAATGCCGACATTTCCGGCTTCATGTCATAGCTAGGCACTGGCGGCGACGGCACCAGGTCATGTGTTTCACCCTCTGATTTCGTTTCGCGGCCACCATTAAAAAAATAAGTGACATGGGCGTATTTCTCTGTTTCGGCTATACGCAATTGTTTTAAACCGGCATTGGCAATAATTTCTCCCAAAGTATCCTTGATCAATTCCGGTGGGAATACGATCTCGACCGGAACATCCTTTTCATATTCTGTGAAACAAACGAAAAACAAGTCCTTAAGATAGGCGGGACGGTTGAACTTGTCAAAACTTGGCAGAACAAATGCTTTGGTAATCTGACGGGCTCGATCAGGGCGGAAGTTAAAGAATATCAAGGAGTCCCCTTCTTCAACTAACCCTACTGGCTTTCCGTCAGACTCCATAACTGTTGGTACGAATTCTTCATCGTAAATCTTTTTTGTATAGCTATCATTGATTGCCATCAGCGGATCTGTTGCCTTATTGCCTTGACCAGATGTCATTGCTAAATATGACTTCTCTATTCTATCCCAGTGATTATCGCGATCCATGGTGTAAAATCTTCCGGACAAAGTGGCAATTTTTCCGACACCATATTCGTTAAAAGTACGCGTCATGTCCTTAATATAACTTAAACCGCTATTATAAGGGGTATCACGGCCATCCAAAATTGCATGAACATAGACATTAGCGACATTCTGCTCTTTTGCCAAAACCAATAAAGCTTGCATGTGCTCCAATGAAGCATGTACTCCGCCATTGGAGGTCAAACCCATTATGTGCAGCTTGCCGCCTTTCTCTTTGGCATGCTTAATTGCATCAATCAAAGCTCGGTTTTGATAAAAGCTACCGTCACTTATCGATTTGTTGATTCGCGGCAAATCCTGATACATAATCCTGCCCATACCCAGATTAAGATGACCAACCTCACTGTTGCCGTCCTTGCCCCAAGGCAAACCTACGGCCTCGCCAGAAGCGCGTATGGTCATCGCCGGGTACTTGCTTATTAACTCCTTCATGCAAGGTGTATTAGCCTGGCTGACTGCATTGCCACTGTAAGGCTGCACTATTCCCCAGCCGTCAAGGATGGCTAGCATTACCGGTTTGGGCCTGTTCGTTTGCGAATCTTTATTAAACATACTATTTTGCTATAATCAAGCTTTTTTGCGTCATCTCTTTTGGCGGCTTAATACCAAGGCACTCCAAAATAGTCGGGGCGACATCGCCCAAAACGCCGCCGGAACGAAGTTTGATCTTATTTTTTAATTCATGATTAACCAGAATAAAAGGCACTGGATTGGTCGTGTGCTCCGTGTCCAACTCGCCAGTAGCCAAATTTATCATACTCTCTATATTGCCATGATCAGCCGTTATCATTACAGTTCCATTTTCTTTCAAATAGGCATCAACGATTTTTCCTACATAACCGTCAACAGCTTCGCAACATTTAATAGCCGCGGCCAAATTGCCAGTATGTCCCACCATATCCGGCGCGGCAATATTCAAAGCCGTAAAATCGTATCGGCCTTTTTTAAGATTGGAGAGGATATGTTTAGTCAACTCAGCCGTACTCATTTCCGGAGTTTCGTCATAGGACTTTACGTCAGGAGACGGAACAAGGAAGCGTTCCTCTCCCGCAATCGGATCAGCGAAGCCGCCGTTGAAAAAAAATGTAATATGGGCATATTTCTCGTTTTCCGCTATATACAGCTGGCGCAAATTCTTCAGCTGCGAAGGTATTGTGCCGCTGAGATCAGGGCTTGGAAAAGCTGAAAATATGGAATCGAGATCCGGACCGAAATCGGTCATGGCCACAAAGCAAAGGTTTTTAAAGACTTTGCGACGTTTAAATGCCCCCGGATTCTTTTCATTAAAATCTTCTTGTACGAAAGCCTTGGCCAGCTGACGGGCGCGATCAGAACGAAGATTGAAAAAGATTACGCTATCGCCATCAGCGATACGCGGAGTTGGGCGACCAGGCTTGCCAATAATATATGGCATAATGTATTCGTCGCTTTCTCCGCGGTTATAAGCTTCCGTAATTGCCTCCTCGGCGCTTCCAATCCAGTGGCATTCGTTTTCCGCACAACCGCCTTCTACCAATGCGTTATAAGCCATTTCTGTTCTTGACCAGACTTTCTTGCGGTCCATCGCATAAAAACGCCCCATAACCGTATTGATTGTCTCCGCTCCAGTAAATGTTTGCTCCAGCTTGCGCATTAATTTTATTGCCGCATACTTGGGCGAATCTCGACCATCAGTAAACAGATGAAGATTGATCTCCTTTACGCCTCGTTTCTTCAAAAGAGTAATAAGCGCCAACAGATGATTTGGGTCGCTGTGAGCCGTTTGGTTATTACCAAGCATTCCCATAACGTGCATACGTCCGCCTGTTTGGCGGGCATGATCAATCGCATGAAGAAAGGCAGAGTTTTTATAAAAAGTGCCATTGGCTATTGTCTTGCTTATCAGCACCGCGTCCTGCTCAGCGATCCTGCCAGCGCCCAGATTCATGTGTCCGGCCTCGCTGTTTCCATCCTGGTCTAAGGGTAGTCCGACATATTTGCCCGACGCCTCAAGCTGTGTGTTGGGATAATTTTTCAACAAGGAATCCATCCGCGGCGTCTTAGCCGAAGTGACAGCATTTGCGCGAGTGGCAGGCGCAATCCCCCAACCATCCAAGATGATGAGTATGAACGGCTTCTGTTTTATTATTTTTTTATTCATCGGATTCACTTATTAACTATCATTTTTCAGCAGGCAGCAAGATACTTGCAACAACCAATTAAAAATCAAAGCTTATCTTAATATGTCTTCTATTTCCATCAAGCGGTTGTACTTAGCCAGGCGTTCGCTGCGAGACAGCGAACCGGACTTGATATACTCTGCACCAACAGCCACCGCCAAATCAGCGATGAAATCATCGCAAGTTTCGCCTGAACGGTGCGAAATCATGATTTTGTATTTATGCTTCTGAGCCAGCTTGATGCACTCGATCGTTTCACTCAAGGTGCCAACTTGGTTGACTTTTATCAAAATTGCATTAGCCACCTTCTCTTTAAGACCCTTGCGCAGACGTTCAGTGTTGGTCACGAATAAATCATCACCAATCAAAAGCATATCACTACCCAATTCACGAGTAAGTTCCTTCCAGCCGGACCAGTCATCTTCAGCCAAACCATCTTCGATTGAGATGATAGGAAATTTGCGGAACCACTCATGGTAAAGCCCGACCAAGGTCGAATTGGAAAAATTAGCATTGTCCAGCTTGAAAATATATTTACCAGTCTCAGGATTGTAGAGCTGCGAAGAACCAACATCGATACCCAGTCCAATATCCTTGCCCGGTTTGTAACCAGCTTTGATCATCGATGCGATAATCAATTCGATTGCCTGGATACTTGAGGCGATATCTGGTGCATACCCACCTTCGTTTCCGACATCAGTATCGAACCCGGCCTGTTTCAGAACTTTTCCAAGAGCGTGAAATATCTCTGCGCCCATTCTGACTTTTTCTTTAAAAGTCGTTGCTGCCAGAGGCAAAATCATGAATTCTTGAAAATCCAAATTCGTGTCAGCGTGAGCGCCCCCGTTAAAAATATTGAACGAAGGCGTAGGTAATCCGTATTTTTTCTTAGCATAGCCGTAAGTCTTGCCCAGATAGTCAAAAAGCTCCAACTTCTGATCGGCAGCCGCGGCTCGCGCGCAGGCGAGAGATACAGACAAAATAGCGTTAGCTCCGATGCTTGATTTATTTTTAGTGCCATCCAGAGCTATCATGACCTTATCTATTTCCTCCTGCTTTGAGACATCAAAGCCCTTAAGCGCATTAAAAATCTTAACATTGACATTTTCCACTGCAGACAATACGCCCAGGCCGTCATAACGTTTCTTGTCGCCATCACGTAGTTCTAATGCTTCATGAACTCCGGTCGAAGCTCCTGATGGCACGCTCGCCTTAGCAGCAACTCCCGAATCGAGAATTACTTTTGTTTCGATGGTCGGATTGCCACGGGAATCAAGAATTTCACGGGCGATTATCTGCTTGATCTTTGACATAGTTTATTTGAATAATATTCTTATTACGTCGTCATTATCATACATCTTATTACCCCGGCCATTCGGCCCATAAGAGCCGACTACTGCGGCTGGGACGCAGGTCATATCGCCGTCACATGGTTCGCCACTCAGCTTAATCTGGTAGTGGGTATCGAAGAAATACTCATTACCCCAAGGATCTTTCGGTATGGCTACCATATAAGGCCCCGACCATCCAATATAAGAGCCGTCAGTTTCCGTCAATCCGGTCTGATCACTTGACAAACCGTACGTGCAATTATCAGGAGTGTATGAACATATTTCTGTGCCCGGAGTCGTGCCAACCTTGTCGACAGCCTGTCCGCCAGGCCACACTAAAGTGTCATTACCCAAAACGGTAATTGCCTTTGCAATCTGGTCGGCATCACTCATAGCCTTGACGATTTTGGCCTGATTGCGAGCGTAATTGTAAGCGGCCTGAGCCAGAGTCGCTAAAACGCCGATAATAGCTATTACTACCAGCAATTCTATCAAAGTAAAGCCCTCTTCTGTTTTTACGCTCTTTCTGAACATTTATTTCATTATCCCCTTCAACCCAGGCATCGGTGCTCCTGCCAGATAATCCAACATTGCCCCACCGCCGGTAGACACCCAGTCTATCTCATCAAACATTCCTGCCAACTTCAAAGCTTCCACAGTTTCTCCGCCGCCAGCCACGCCAAAAGCGCGCCCCTGCGATCTAGCTGCCATAACCTGTCCCAAAGCAACCGTTCCATGCTTAAAATCATCCTTCTCAAACCAGCCCATGGGCCCATTCCAAACCAGAGTATTAGCTTTCTTCAGGAATCCGCTATAAAAATTAATAGTCTTTGGTCCTATGTCATAGATATAATCACCCTTTCCGACAGCGCTTACGCTCTTTACGACCAATTTACCTTCTCCGCTTTTCTTGCTAGAAACCACGAAATCAAGAGGCAATATTATTTTCTTATTCCCAGCCTTTTTATACATAGCCAATGTCTTTTTTGCCAAATCTTTATCCCCAGACACTTTAGATTTTCCAACGCCGTATCCTAAACTTTGCAAAAAATCATTAGCCACTGCCCCACCAACCAATATCTGATCGGCTCTCGACAGGAAATTCTTGATAATAGGCAATTTAGTGCTTATTTTCGCCCCGCCAATCATTACAACTAAAGGACGCTTAGGTTTAAGTGCTCGTTCCAGACTTGTCACTTCATCCTCAAGCAGGAGACCTGCATAGGATGGTAAATGCTTCTTGATAGCGCTGACCGAGGCATGACCGCGATGCGAAACGGCAAATGCGTTATTTATATATATGTCGGCCGGCTTCGCCAATTCGCGAGCGAACTGTTTGTCATCCTTCTCTTCGCCCGGATAGAATCGCAAATTTTCCAACATAATCACTTCGCCTGGCTTAAGTCTTGCTAAAGCCGCGTCAACTTTTGGGCCAATACAATCATCAACAAAAATCACTTTCTTACCCAAAAGCTTCTGCAACCTCTTAGCCACTGGCTCAGTCGTATACTTTTTATCCTTCTTGCCGCCAGGATCTCCCAAGTGCGTCGCCAAAATCAGTTTTGCCTCATAGCGCTGCAAAAAGCGCACTGTTTTTAAGCCGGCAATAATTTTAGAGGCCTCTTTGACCTTGCCGTTCTTCAAGGGTACATTAAAGTCCACTCTTAAAAAAACCTTCTTTCCAGCCATATTCTTGAGCTGGCGCATTGATTTGATTGGCATATTTGTTCTAATAATAATCATTACTATTATAACACGTTTCTTTGGCAAAAAAAATAGAGAGCGGATCTTGTCCACCCTCTATTCAATGTAAAAAAATAACTATTGCAATTTATCCACCCTCACTGAAACCTGATGTTCTTTTCCTTCTCGCCAATAATCAACTTCCACTTTTTCACCGGGAGCAAAGGCCTGCAAGGCCACATTTAACGAATTGGCTGTAGTAATAGGCTTGCCGGACAAAAAGGTAATCAAGTCTCCTTCTTTGAATCCGTTCTTTATCTCTTTGGCATCAGATGGCTTCACAATCAAAGCACCTTCTCTAGGTTGCCCTGGAACAGCTGGTGTAATCGGGGTAAGGCTTCCATAATCAACATACTCCAGGCCCAGGCTCGGCCTTTCTATCTTCTGCTTTAAGAGCAGGCCTGACAAAGCCCCAGCAAGTTGGCTTGAAGGCAGAATCTTGCCGTTGGCATCGATAATACCAATGATTTCCCCGGCCAAATCAAATACTGCCGGCCCGTCAACGTTAGGCCTCAAAACGATATCTAAAACTAATTCCTGATCAAAACGATCAGTGCTGAAGCTCTCAGTTTTGGTCTGCTCCGTATTGATGACTGAGCCAAGCCTGGAACTGCCCAAGAGGCTTGTAGCCAGCACGAGTTGGCCGTTCTGAACCAGCGAATAATCCGCCAAGTTCTTCACTGGCAAATCCTTGGAATCAATTTTCAAAAAATACAATCCCGTGAGCTTATCCTGTATTGCTTGAGAAATGCTGTATATTTTCTTATCCGACAGAACTACAACAGAATCTGCAAGCTTAGAACTATCCAATGCTAGGCTAGTCACCAGCCAGCCGTCGCTGCTCAATATCAAAGCCTGCCCTTGCAGTTCGCTTTTCTTATAATACTCACCTAAAGTGGCTTTGGCGTCTGCTTCCCGCTTTGGATAAATGCCGGCCAAGCTACTAAAAATTGAGTTTGTCGTTTCAGCAATCTTGTCATTCTGCTGGACGATCACTTTTTTCGGGCCGCTGATAACCAGATTTGATCCGGCTGTCTTTGAAAAATCAATCTCGCCATATCCCGGCAATCCGAAAAAATTCTCCAAGAAATACGACTGAGCAAAAATCTGCCCAACCACGCCTCCAGCCAAACCGAGCAAAGCCGGAACAATTAGCAAGGCGATAGTAAAATTTTTCGGTTTTGTAACTTCCATGATCTTGTCTATTTACTTATTAATCCTCCCTTTACAACCAGCGGGCAGTCAGCCACAACAGTGCGAGGCTGATACCGGCAAAAGTCAAATAATATTTTATTTTCTGCTTATCCAGATCATCCAAAAGCTTAAATCTGAGCAAGCTAACCAGCACGTAATAACAAACGGCCAAGGACAGCCCAACAACATGATAGTTGAGCGGCCAAAATGAAAAAGCCAAGGCGGACTCCATTAAGCACAAGCAAATTATTGCAAATTCTACAGCAGAATGCTTTAAATCTATTTTGCTAGCCCAAAAAAGCTGATAAACAACCAGTAAAGTGACAATTGCCAGACCAAGTATCAGTGGCCAAATTGAGATATTCAGGAACGCACCCAAGCCGTAAAGTGAAGCTGCTGTAAAGTAAAAGCTCAAGAAGTTGACATATATCGACAAACTTTCGATTGAGCCAACTTTATAGCTATTCGGCCTAAGGAGATAATAATAGCAGAAACGGAAATAAAAATAAAGTAGCACAGTCACCAACCCGAACAGAAATTGAATTAAATAAAAATTATCTAATTTTAGCAAAGAAATGTATAAAACAGCACTACTAAAAAAAACTACGGGTAAAATCGAAAAACGCCACCACTCTTTGTTGACATTACTACTCTTTGCATAGCGCCATAAGATAGCTACCTGAAAGAAACTGACTAATATCAGTACGTAATAAAGTGCCTGGTGGCTATACAGCAACAACTCCAATCCGATCAAAGATCCGATTGCCGCGATAAATGGTAAAAGACGGTTATAAAGCATCAGTTTAGTTTAACCAGCTATACTCTGATCGTGCTTTCGAGATAGTGGCATCGCTCGCTACTTTTTTCTGCTGATCTCCTGTCTTGATCGATTCAATTCTCTGGTCAAATGCGAAGACCAAATTAATATGCAACTCCCGGAACTTGGCGGGCGTACGCAAACTTAACAGCTCGTTCCGTAAACCGGAAAACTGCTCGACCGGTGACTGGTCTTTCAAGTTTTCGTAACGACTGACTATGGATTTAAGGCTTGCTCGATAATCATTGTCAAGCTTCACCAAGTCCACGGCATTTTTTTCAGCTAAGGGCCCGAAACTCTTCTGCAGCGCAAACATGTTCAAATTAATCCAAACAATCATCCCAGAAAAAACACTGACCAATAAAACTGCGCTGACTGCGATTTTAAAGTTGGAAGACATAAATTTACTTTATTTTAACTTTTTTAAGTCTTTAACTGGCATCGCTGGCGTTGGAGCAGCAACGCCCTGGGAGTTCGGCGTAGCGCTGTTAAACGTTCCGGTTGGTTGATTTAGCGGGATTATCGGACCAGATGGCGATGATGAAGCAACTCCAAGAGGCTCCCTCTTATTTAACTCTACTAAATCAAGACTGCTGATTTGTGATAAGTCTGACAACTTGTTGGCTTTAATGTAGCGTCCCGACAAGGTGTACAAAGTGTCTTTGATATAGAGGCTGCGCAGAACATTATTATCATAATAAGAATAGCCGTCAAAGTAGTAGTTCTCGCCAGATTGCCCACCATTAGAATGATCAATCCTCCCCTTAAGAGTGAATTTCTTATTATCAATGGAAAAAACCATAGCTCCGCCGAAGACAAATTTACCCCACTCATCCTTGCTTGCGGCTTGGTATAAAGACACGGGCAAAACTAAAATGTTCTTATCTTTAGAGAAAAGAAAGGCCTTGTGATTATTCAAGGCAACCGAATCACTGCCCCGATCACCCATCACATAATGATCCAACTCGACTGGCTTGTCAACCTGAGAAACGTCGAAAAGCGACAATTTTAGGCCGCCTGTAATCGTGCCCCCCCAGCTCGAAATAGAGGTTTCTTTGCCGAAGCCGATTAAGGTATTTTCATCATAAGGATGGAGGTAGTTGGAGAAACCTGGGATCTTTAGCTGGCCCAAGACTTTTGGTGCTGTCGGTGCTGACAGATCAATGACGAACAGCGGGTCGGTCTGCTTGAAGGTGACCAAATATGCCCGTTTCCCGATAAATCTGACCGAATATATTCGCTCGCCCTTAGCTAAGTCAGTAACCGAGCCGACTTGCTTCAAGTCCTTGTCTAAAATAAACAAACTGCTATAAGATTCTTTTTCCGACTCGTCGATCAGGCTTGACCAGGTACGATTCTTAGTAGTGGCAATACGGAAATATCCATCACTCTCATCCATGGCAAATTGATTCAAGACCGAGCCAGTCACTTCACCCGCCGTCTTATATTCCAAGTTGCCTTGCTTTATTGCGATCTTATGAATTACTGTCTTTTCCAATTCTTGAGAAATGTCAGCAAATTTATTTTTGATCACATTCTTAACCTCCTGTTCGAACTTTTCCTGATCGGCTGGCAGCATCGCCATTAAGTAGCGAGACATTATCTGCACTTCTTTGGCAAGTTTTTCATTTTGTGATAAGACCTGCTCATCTGCCGCTTCAATCTTAGCTACTCTTTGCTTGTCCGTCTCTGTCAGTTTAGATAGCAGCAATTCCTTCATCGCTTCCATGCGCAATTTACCCTCGTTCAGATATTTGGAATAGGTTATATAAATGTTATCTGGCGAAACGAAAATATTCTGAGCATTCGACATCATATAGACTTCGCTCTTTTCCTGCTGGGCAGGGTCATCAACTTTGAAAGATGCGACTGAGACGAAGTTAAAGGACTCATAAGGCATGTCAAAATAATAGACCGGCGGCATTATGGAGTTTTCAACCAGTTTACCCTGGCGCAACATAACAGGAAGTGGATCAGTGATGTAAGTATCGTATGTAGCTTTGCTGGTTACGAGGTAGACATAGCCGTCAATCAGGCGAGAGTCGACATATGACCCTTCAGTCGCGGTTTCACGCTCCAACTTGGGTTTGGTCTTATCGCTAATATCATATACTTTTGCAAAAGTGAACTCATTACCCCAGATTGGTGATTCCTTAGGCACTAAGCAGCCAGCCTTGCCAGAATTACAGACGCTTGCAGGATCGGCCAACTGATTACCAGCATCGGAGCCGAATACGACTAACCGATTTCCTGAAAGGAACATCTCATGGGGCTGGCCCTTAAACTCGATTTTGCCTACAATCTT
>JAAXVE010000174.1 GCA_013335665.1 Candidatus Falkowiibacteriota bacterium | reverse complement strand
GGCACGACGATGCCGTCGAACTGCTTTAAGATGCCGGTACCTTTCTGTTCCACCTCTTCGGTGTCGATCCAGCTCATCTTAACTTTGACGTTATTAGCCATACCGCCATGCTTCAATGCCTCAATGACGGAGATGTAAGAATCGGCCAGATTAAAATCACCTGTTTTGAAGTATTTGCCCACCATACCGATGTGCACTTCCTTGGTCGCACCCTTGTATCTATCAAGCATTGCGCGCCAATCTTTCAAATCCTTTTCTCGAGTCTTCAGGCCGAGCTTCCTTAATATAACGTCGCCCAAGTTGTCCTTTTCAAAATTTACCGGAACATCATAGATCGAATCACAATCTGGTGCGCTAATGACGCACTCCTCGGCTACGTTACAGAACATGGAAATCTTCTCCTTGCGCTTACGATCCATCGGCACTTCGCTGCGGGCTACGATGATGTCAGGCTGGATGCCGGCGCCATTGACGGTGCGGACGGCGTGCTGTGTCGGCTTAGTTTTCATTTCACCGACTTTGCCAGGCACTGGGACGTAGCTGACCATAACGGTCATGACATCTTCAGGGTTCTTAATTTTTAATAAACGTATGGCTTCCAAAAATAGAATGTTCTCATACTCGCCGACTGTGCCGCCGATCTCGATGATGACGATCTCGGCCTTAGCTTTTTCAGTGGCTTTTTTGATTCTGTCGATAACTTCCAAAGGGATGTGCGGAACGACCTGGACGCAATTGCCGCCATATTCCAAATTACGTTCGCGATTAATGACGCTCAAGTAGACGCGGCCAGTCGTCATGTAATTCTCGCGATAGATGTTCTTGTTCAGGAACCTCTCGTAATTGCCGATATCCTGGTCCGTTTCGTCGCCATCTTCGGTTACGAACACTTCGCCATGCTCGGTCGGATTCATGGTGCCGGCATCGACGTTGACGTAAGGATCAATCTTAATCGCGCTGACATTGAATCCTCGGCCGATCAGGATGCGGCCGATCGAGGCTGCTGTAATCCCCTTGCCGACGCCGGACATCACGCCGCCGACTACGAAGATGTACTTGGCAGCTTTTTTCTTGGAAGTTTTTTCCGCCATGTTTTTAAAATAAAAAAATTATTTCTTCTTTTTCTTTGCAGCGGCTGGCTTCTTGGCAACACTTCTTGCCTTAGCCTTGGTAGCGAGCTCATTCTTCTTGCTGGTGTTGTAACAATCGGCAGCGCCAGATGGTATGAGAAAATTCAAAGCATAACCATCGGCCACCTCCTTAACCTCATTCTTTCGTCCCAATTTCTTAATGTCTCGTAGTAAGATTACTTTCATAGGTGTTTCTTTAACAAATTTAACATATACTGCCTGTCTCAAGGCAACTTACGAACATTTTATCACTTTAAGCATATCGTGTCTATTTGACAGAAGCGACTGATATTGTTATCGTACAATCTGCTCTTTCAACCCCCAAACGAGGTAAAGAATGAAAATCACAACGATCGAGATCAACCCCCTCACAGCCGCCTCTATCGCCGACGCCGTCATCCATTCATCCGAATGCGCAGGTCTTGATCCAACGCAAAAAGACACGATTAAAAGCGCCATCATAAAGATACTGCTGGACCGCGCTGCATGCGAAGGACATACCATATACGGACTCAAACACTAAATCCACACCGCAGTTTACTCATCTTATTTTTCATCAAACCTCCCAACCCTCTAGCAAGCGCCGGAGGGTTTTTTGATTCAAAAAAAACCGCATGAAAATCACGCGGTTTATAGTCTTGGGTTTGAGTCTAATCAAATATCAATTTCGTTTTTCGGATTAATTGCTGCCGGTACTTGGAATTCTTTAAGATATTTCAAAGCACCGTCAGAACCGTAACAGGCAAGGAAGTACGCAGCCCCTGGATTGGCTGCAAAATCGTGCGAATAATAGTACCTGTCGCCATTCTTGCCTCGCGGTTTCAATACCACTTTCTCCCTCATCTCCTGGCTTTCGCTTTGCCAAATAAAAGTCAATATTGTCAAACTAAAACGCCCCATCATTGACAAAATTGGTAAATTGTGCTATTGTTTTTGGTCCCTTCACAAGGCAACCCTTTCACTGGTTACGGTTTAGCCAACCTTAGCCAAAGGAAGGGTTGCAAAATATACGCCAATCGGTTAGTCGACCGATAGTCCCCCTTCATAAGCATATAAAAATATGTTTAAAGCATTCTCCGGGGCGCTA
>JAAXVE010000056.1 GCA_013335665.1 Candidatus Falkowiibacteriota bacterium | reverse complement strand
CAGAGATACTGGGTTCCTTGTTTTTCCGATCAAGGTCAATGCGTAGGACTTTCCTGTCTGCACGGAATTAAAGACATCAACTTCAAAACGTTGAGCAGCGGCAGTCGTCTTAACAAACAGCGAATGTCCGCCCATGTTAATAGACTCCGTGCTTAAGACCGGGGCAGTCGGCGTCGTTGCCGACCAGCCTTGAATGGTGCCATCTTCGAAATCGAAAGATTTTACCACCTTGACCGTTTGGCCGGTGTTGCCCGTGTACTCGCGGCAGCCATTGGCGGCTGCCGAACAGCGGCGTCCTTCGCCAGGTATGGCCATATAAACACAAGAGTTCTGCTGGTCGTTCCAGACACCACCGTTCAAACACTTGATACATTCATTATTGCCGGCGTCGAAATGAATATCGACATAAGGCCCTGGCGCAGGGTAAGCTGACTCAGCCTCACAAGCTGCTTGGGTTCCGATGTTAAACAAAGTGTTATTTTCGGTACGACGATATGGATGGCAATTTGAGTCCTCGCTAATAGTCTGCGTATAAAGATGATAAGATTTTTGGCCGGAACTATTGTAGTATTCTCGACAATCCGGATTGTATCCAACATCAGTCTGCTTTAATTGGTAAATTCTCTCATTACACTTCAAAACCTCGTCAGCACGATCACCAGTAATGGCTGGGTCCAAAGTATAATCCATAACAGCAGCTGTCGCAGGGTCGCCATCTAAATCCAAAGCAACATCGTCAGTATCGTCATCCAACTTCAGGTTAATTACCTTCAATTGAAAGCCAGTCTCGTTAGACCCTTCCCATGTATAGAATTGAGATCCCCCAGAAGTGATGCATTGGCGCAAATAAGAATAATACTCAGTGGCCTCAGCGCCGCTACCTAGCTTGTCCAAATTGGTAAATTGGTCGCAACCATTCATTTCTGCACTGCAAGCCTTAGCGGTTTTAGGAATGAAATAATCTGGATCCATCGAATCAAATTCTGTTTCCGACTGAAGGTAAGTGTCAAAGCCGACGCATTCCGCAACGCAATAGTCAGCCGGCTTCACCTTACCAGGCACTGGAGCTTCACCATTGGTTGGCGTGTATAGCTCGCAGCCGACTTCTTCGTATTTGCAGCTACGGGCAAAATCAGAACACTCAGCCGGATCAGCTGAACCATCACAACCAAGATAAGACGGAGCTATCTTTTCATAAATCAAACCGCTCTGGCCGTAGTCACTATATTCTGTAGCCTTGGTGCCCTGTTCAACCTTAATAGAGTCAATTAAACAGCCGGCACCGGCATTGCCAAATTCAATATTGAAAGTGTTGCCAGTACTCATAAAAATGTGGCTAACTTCGAATCGCTGCCATTCTGTGGCAGGTACGGTGACAGCAACCGAACTAGATGACACACCATCCAGAATTGAAAAATAGCTTCCAGCAACGCAGTTCTTGGCATAAAAGGAAACTGTATAGCCCTCGCCTTCTATATTATATTCACCGCCGACATAGGCTATGCCAGGACCGACAGTGATAGTTTTTGCCAAGACTGCGGCGTTCAGGCTTAAGCTGCCAAGACCACTGTAAGCATCCGAAGAAGTGCTGCCCCAACCAGCCCAGCCACCGATTGCCAAATCCTCTTCAAAACTGGAATTAAGCAGCAAATTCGCTCCTTGGCCATCTTTGGTGCGAATCATGGCGCTGCAGCCCTCTGATTTTTGTTCGCAAGTCTGCACATCCCTATCAAGAAAAACCTTATCGCCCGTAGAAGTGGCGGTACAAGTATACTTGCCAGTGGCGAAATTAAATGAGGTGCAATAGTCAGCACAACCGGCATTATCCACGGTGCAGCCATTGTAATCTAATGTATTCTGCAGATAAGATACCGTTTCATCGTTTGATTTTTTGAAAGTCTGGCAAGTATTGAATGTCGGGTCGCAAGATTCTGAGCCGAACTTCCATTTGCGGCGCTCACCCGTACAGTAGCCATAATATTCGCAAGAACCGTCTGCTTTTTCTTTGATGCACGACTGCTCATCGCCGCAATATTTATCATTGCGTGTAATGTTGGCCGGATCATCAGAAAGATTTTCTGGGCCTGGGCCTTCTCGACGGCAATAATTCGAAGGCGCTTTCAAGAGCCAATTTGGATCAACCAGTCCCTGACACCAAGTTTGGCTATAGCCTTGATACTCGTCTGTCGGGTCGAAACAGGCAATCATATCGTTCAGTGTTACTGATTTGATAGTGTTGACGTTATCTCGTACGTACTGCCCGGCAATCTCCCACCCGACAGGTATAATTCTAAACTTACGCAAAATCAGCATTGAACGATAAGGCAACCCACCAGTATAGCTAGGTTCTAAATCTTTGGCTGAGAAGGCAAAAACACTATTTCCATTCAAATAACCCTGTTTAACCGCATCGGCGACGGTCTTCTTGTCCGTAATCGCCTGGCGGAATTTATCATCTATTACGCAATTGGTCGGACCAGCTTTCGTTGGGTTAGGGCATGAAGCGAGCTCGCTCAAGATATTGTAATCGCCACGAACATTAAAGCGTGGCTCAACAATCTTACGCAGTTGGTCTTTGGTTGCATTAATGCCAGCAGAAGATTGGCTTGAAGAAAAATTACTAATCAAGCTATCCCAATTAGCATATGGCGATGAATAATTTGTGCCACCTAATTTTGACATCAAATTATTAAAAGCAGTTATTGCTAATTGATTTATAAAAACATTAGCGGCGTCAACAAGAGCATAACCGGTATACTTGGTAATTCCTTCAGCCTGAATGCCTGCATTTAAAACATTTTTTCTGTTAACTTCTGACAATACAGGGACATTATTTTTTAAACCATCAACACCAGAACTAATTGCATTTACTGCCCCGGAAATAAACCCACCGCCTTCTTGCCTTGTGAAGGTGTTCTTGTCAACATCTTTCTGAATCGTTTCCAAGATACCTGTCTGGAATGTAAAAGCGATGCCAAAATCGTTATCGGTCGGATCAAACATACCCTGGAAATGTTGCAAGAAATTATCTGAGGTTAGCTCCTTTTCCCAATTATCCATCATCTTAGTAAAGGTACAAGCTGGGGCTTTGGGCCTGAAGCTTTGAGACATACCTAAACTTAACTTCATTTTCAGAGCAAAATTAGGATTACATAGGTTAAATTTATAGGCAGCACCGCTGGCGCCAGAAAGGCCCGTCTTGCCAAAACTCTCAATAAAAGTCCCGGCAGCGTTATCGGCCACGTTTGTCAGGTATGCCCCCCACCCTTCGGTATAAAATAATGGCTTCTGTCCCTTCCCGCCCGAGCCCAACCAAGTCGCTGTGTCGTAGGCAATTGTGTTCATGGCGCTAGTCATCGCCGATCCTAACGCCTTCGAACCTCCGGCTATGACAGTATTCTTCCAAAAATTGGTAGCGCTCCAGTCTGTAAACCAGTTTTTATTCGCATCTTTTCTTGCCTTTTGCGCCACTTCAATCTCTTTTATCATTGCTTTCAGATTGGATATACTTCCGTCAATGTTTGCGATAGCTGTATTGGGGTCGGCAACCTGAATAGATGTCGGGTTTGCTGCTTTAATTTCTGTCTTCTTCGCTTGAAGAGTATTTATCTCTTTTTGTAAATCCGCCTTATTCGTGGCCAATTCATCATCAGTAAAACCGACTAAAGTGTCGGCCGCATGCACTTTTGCAACAAAAGAAAAAGCAAACATTAAAAATGCAATAATTACAACTAAATTAACATGTAATTTTTTTCGCTTCAATAAATCCATAAAAATTTAGCTTATTTTATTGGCTAGCTTGCTGCTGCTTTAATGATTGCTGATAGCTCTGCATCAGTTGTTCGTCGCTTAGCTGATCCATCAGCTTAGGATCAGCACCTGACTTCAACAATGCTTGGCGCAACGCCTTGGCGTCCATGCCCCCTGTTAGCATCTGCTGCATATCTGTATCACTCAAACCATTTGCAGACGTAGTGCTCGTGCTGGCAGGGTTAACAACTTGTGTTTGACTTGAAGTGGCACTTGCTTGCGTAATGTTTTGCACAGCAGGGGTTGAAGTGGCTGGTGCTACAACTGAACAATCCCGACCCTCGGCACATAATGGATCGCTACCGCGACTAACTTCATCACCATCATTAATGCCATCAGCATCAGTATCCTCCAGATAGGGCGATGTGTGATAATTGCCTAGTTCCTCTTCGTCCGTTAAGCCATCCTTGTCCGTATCAAAATTAGATGTGTCGGTAGTAGTTGCCCTATTCTTTTCTTTGGCGTCGGCTATGGCCCTTACTTCGTCAAAAGGAGCGGTCAGGCTCTTGCGGAACTGCATTGCCCACATACCAAGCATGCCCATAGCAAATAAAACCAAAATCACCAGAAAAATCTTCTGGTTTTTGTCTAGTGATTGGCTGGCAGCGATAGGCGAATTGGCCGACGGCTGCTGGCCTTCTTCTGGGATTCTGGAGTCCTCAAGCATGGGGAAAATATTATGCACTTATTATAACATAAGAAACAAAATTTAACCAAGAGCCAAAAAACGCAAACTTTTTCTACTAATAAAGAGCTTCGCTGATTCTACGTTCAACTATAAAATTGCTTATACAATTCCAGCCATTCTGCTACAGACAAATCCTCAGCCCTGATTTTTCCAGCCAAACCGATATTTTCTATTTTTTCTTGAGCTTCAGCTGTGGAAATATGAAAGCCGCCTGACAAATTATTTTTTAGCATCTTTCTCTTGGCGCTAAAACCGAATTTAGCCAATTGAAAAAACTTTTTTTCCTCGATTTGGCTAAAATGAACATGCTTTGGACGCGTCTTTATCTTAATGACAGCGCTTTGTACCTCGGGTGCAGGGTAAAAATCCTTAGACGGCACCTCTCTCACTATTTCCGCTTCGGCATAAAACTGAACCGAGAGCGCTAATAAGCTCATCTCACCCGGCTTAGCTACTATCCTTTCTGCCACTTCTTTCTGCAACAGCAAAACTAACAAATCTGGACGGTGGTCAGTAGTTAAAAATTTCCTTAAAAATTTTGAAGATATATTATAAGGAAGGTTGGCAACTATCTTGTACTTCGTTTCACTGGCAAGGTTAAGCGACAAGCTCAAGATGTCTCGATTAATAATCTCCACATTGCCCAAATTTTGTGTCTTAATGGCCGTTTTTAAGTATGCGGCCAATTTATCATCCAATTCAACTGCCACCACCTTTCCTGCTTTTTGGGCTAATTTTGCAGTCAAAAAACCAAGTCCTGGTCCAACCTCAAGCACAAGATCGTCCGGTCTTAGTTCAGCTGCAACCACAACCGCATCGTAAACCTCTTCATTTATTAAAAAATTCTGCCCCTTTGACCGGGCAGGCTTGATGCCATAAAGACGGCACAACTCTTCAGTTTTCTCTAATAGCTCCATCATCCGATCCAATTAACTATTTTATGCCAGGCTTCGACTAGAAAAATAACCCTGGAGGCGGCGGCAGTAGGAATAGCCTCGGCAGTCACCATAACCGGTGATACTCCTGCCAAAATTATGCTTCCATTTATCATTGGCATAGTTCCGCCACCTTTAGGAACGACGCTAGGCGGAATGCAGGCAAACGTTGAACCCTTCTGCCCCATGAAGTTGACCTGAGTACTCCCCTCACACGAGGCGTCACACATGGCACAACAGCACTTGCCCATGCAAGAACGTGTACAGCCAGGCTGGACATAGCTTATTTTACTGCTGGCGTCAGTCCAAGGATATGCTCCGATAGCGTTTGCAGCTTTTACGAACTCAAAATAATCCAAAACGCCTTTTGCCAAATAACCTGCGCCGAGCAAAAACAAAAGCATGAACATTCGAGCAA